>NZ_JAPVZE010000001.1:0-300000 GCF_041432205.1 Streptococcus sp. 27098_8_51 | reverse complement strand
CAACTAAAGCGTCAATTAAACGGCTATCCGTATTGGGCATAGGTGGACGATGGTAGGTGACATCTAATTTTTGACACAACTCATAACATTCCACATCATTATCGAACAAGACTTCGATGTGCTCACTGATAAAACTAATCGGGACAAAAATATAATGCTCGGGATGTTGCTTTTGTTCTCGTAAATATTCTAAAACGTCTGGCTTGATCCAAGGGATTCCAATATCACTTTCGCTCTGCCAAGTATTGGTATACTGGTCGGCTGTTAGGCCGAGTTGTTCAGCGATTAGCTTGCTATTATCGAAAATTTGATCGATATATGGATCTCCATAGTCTAAGGCAAAAATGGGAACACTGTGTGCTGAAAAGATTACCTTGAAAGATTCTTCTCCCACATGGTTTCGTAAAATTTTGCTAATCTCATCAGTCCAGAAGTCCAGCAAAGCCTGTTGTTGATACCAGTCCTTAATTACTAAAAATCGGATCTGTTGGCTTTCCAGAAACTTTTCATACCCCATGACTGAGTAAAAAGAATAATGAGGTTCCAAAATCAAACAAATACATTCTTCAATACCATCAGACTCCATCTGCTTGATCACATCAGGGATAAAGGGCCGAGAAAACTTATTGGCAAAGTAGATACCGTACTCCTCGCCTAAACGTTCCTTGACTAAATCAACCTCCTCACGTGTAATCCGCTGCAAGGGCGTCCCACCGATAAGGACATAGTTGTCATAGAGAGTCTGAATCTCGTGGTCTTGGGGTCTAACACCACGACGAATATTTGTAAAAAATTCTGCTACTCCTTCAAAACTAATCTCCTCTGGAGATCCAAAGGTCATCATTAATATAGCTTTTTTCATGTTATCATCCTTATGATATTATTTTCACTATCTATTCTATCATGAAAGAAAAAAATAGTAAACGCTTCCGACGTCTACTATTTCTTTTGTTCTTTTGTCTTTCTATCTCGCCTTATGATTAGGATGATAACGACAAGGAGTAAAATAACGATAATCAGGAGAAGAAAGGCAAGGATATAAATCCAATGCGTTGGTAGGCCTTGATCGAAATACCGCGTCCCTACTGCTTCCCCACTTTTATCCTGGGCTGCTTTTACTGGTGCATCCGTTATTTTAGCTAAGAGGATATGCCGTCCGTTGGTAATATTAAGGAAACAGGTGCTTAATAAAACAATCTTGTCCGTTGAGGTCAAGGAAACATCTCGCTTGTACTTGGCTTTACTTAGCAAATATTGATAGTAGGCCTGGTGTTCCTCATCGTTGGAACTCAAAGTTCGGTAAATCTCCGTGTCATAGGCATCTACTTCTAAAATTCCAAATATCTCAAGCCCTCGTTCACGGCCGTTATAATAGATAGAGCCATAGCGATGCTTTTCAAAAAAATCTTGATCCGCAAATTTTTGAATCTCCCCAAACATAGCACCAGAAGCCATGGAGTGACCATAAATGATGGTGTTAAAGTCCGTAAAATTTGGGTTAAAACGATAGTCTAGGAATATAGAACCTGACACAGTATAATCGCCAAAGGCATTGCGGTCAAGGTATTTGACATTGTCCTGACTCTGTAAGAGAGGATAGTCTACCTTGGTCCCATCGAGGCTAATCCAACCACAAACATCCTTGTTGAGGTGTTGCAAGGTTTCAAAGCCCGTACTGCTGGCATCCTTTTCAATGGGATTATAATGATCGTAGTCGCTCGCAAGAGCTCTATCAGCTGTAAAAAGACAGAAAAAAGCTAGAAAGAGGGATAGAATGGCCTTTATGGCTTCGCGACTTGTACTTGTTTTCATATTTCCTTCTTTCTCCTTTCTAGCCTTGAAAATAAAAGAGCAAGAGAGGCTGTCCCTTTCTCTTTTATTGGTAGTTTAGTCAGTAATGGTATCTGCCCCTTCTTCCTTTGCTTCTCTTCTACGACGCAAGATCAAGTAGAGGATGATGAGCAAGAAGATCAATAGCAAGAGCAAGATAAATAAGATGATATACCATATCCACAAAGGAATCGATGAGAGAAATCGTCCGAGCGACGAATCATCAAAGACGCTGTAAGGAAATGGTTTTGATTTTTTCGTATGGAAGGTGTTCTTTGGAACCGTATCCGTAATCTTGGCAACTACGATATGTCTCCCATTTGTTACGTCTAGGAAACAGGTACTGAGAAGGATGATATGGTCATTTGGCCCCAGTGTAATGTCTCGTTTGTGAATGGCAACCGAGAGTAAGTGATCGATATATTCTTGGCGCCGATCATCCCCATTAATACCTGGATCGTAGATGTTAAAGTCATAGGCGTCCACCTCGAGCATTTCAAAGATTTCAAGACCTTTTTCAACGCCATTATAGTAAATACTGCCGTAGCGATGCTGGTCAAAAAATTCCTTATCAGAAAACTTTGCTACATCTCCAAACATAACCCCATTTTCTACATGGTGTCCGTAGATGATGGTATTAAAGTCTTCGAACTTGGATTCATTTCGAGCCTCAAGGAAAATAGCCCCTGTAGCTGCAAATTCTCCCTTGGAATCCTTGTTCAGGTATTTTTCATTGTCTTTGGCTTGAACTAAGGGATAGTCGATATTGGTGCCATAGACATTGATCCAACCGAGAACCTCTGGATTGACTTGCTGTAGCTTGTGAAAGCCAGAAAAACTAGCAAGCTCATCCTTCTCACTGGTACTAACAGGTCTATAGGCCTCATACTCACTTGATGAAGCCTGAGAATAAACCTGATTGGCATCCCAGAGGGCGTAGAAACCAAAGAGAAAGACTAAGGCTGTCAAGAGGAGCAAGATATGATTCATCAATGCATCTACAGCAAGTACCAGACGCCTAGACAAACTCCTTTTGGGTTTCTCACGCTTGATTTTCATCGGTCAAACCACTTGCTTAAGCTTGTCTGCGTTTTTTAGACAAAACAACAAATCCAGCCAAACCAAGACCAATCATCAAGATGAAAGGAAGGTTATCAATCAAGAGACCAGTAGGGGTAACGTCTGGTAAGCTATTTGTGATAGTGTTATCGTTTGGTTTTTCACCAATAAGGATACTATCTTGAGTGAAATTTGTAGAAACTGTACCAGCTTGATTTTTTGATGCTCCGTTCTCCTTATATGCAGCTGAAGCTGTGTAACCTTGAGATCCAGTTTCAACCAATTTATAACGAGTACCAGCAGGAATTGTGTCAAACACCAAAGATTGATCGTGACGTAGTGTTATAGTCGTTTCTTGACCATAGACAAATGTTTTTGAGGTTTCACCGATTTTACCAGTGATTGATTGTGAAGTTTCTGTAGATGCTTTTGTGAAAGTAAGCTTGAAAGTAAAATCTTTTGATTTATCTGCAGTAGCACCTGATACAACTTTTTTAATTACTAAAGATTTAGCATTTGGGTCAACTTTTGAAACATTTGGTTTATTAGGGTTTGGTTCATTTGGATCTGTAATTTTACCAGCATTTTTACGATAGATGTTAGTGAAAAGATCATATTTGTAAGTAGTTCCACTTTCAGATGGTTTTACTTTACCATTCACACTTGGGGATACTTGTTTAAAATACACAGAAGAAATATATGTTCCTCCTGTAGTTTTGTTCTTAACAATAACGTGCATTTCATAGTTGCGATTATCATATGTCATAAAATCAATAGGTGAACCATTTTTTTGAATAACTTTCCAACCAACATTTTGTTTTTCAGCAACAGTATAGACATATTCACCAGCATGTGTATAGTTCACTTCTCTAAAAATATCGCCGGTTTCTTTCTTTATGCTAGTTTGTCCAGTTGCTAAAACGTCTGTTCCAGAATATGATACATTTTTATCTGTAATTTGACCATTAGAAGAATCAATCGTTTCATAAGGTGCACCATTTGATGATGTACCAGTTTTAGGGGTGAAAGTAAAAGTAAAGGTTGCTTCAGGTGTTGTAATTCCTTCCGCAATATTCAACACCTTATTAATAGAAACTTTTGCGCTTGTTTCACCAGTTGCTTTGGCAGTTGCCACATCATTATCATCCGCAAATGTTGGCACTCCTCTAAAGACCGACAAGGCGGTTACAGCTGCAATGCTTGCAGTAACTAATTTTTTCAAAAATGTTTTTTTCATGATTATTCCTTTTATTTTTAAATTTCTTTTTTCATAAATTATCATCAAAAGCCCCGTCGCCTTAAGACTGTTACCACCTTGCCATGGGTATCCTGTATAGGAATGGTTCCAAAAGCACGACTATCTACAGCCGTTGTTCGATTGTCCCCGAGGACAAAGAGTTGTCCTGCTGGGACTTTCATTGGGAAGGTAGCCCCTTCCTTATAGAGCAGCGTTTCTTTGTAGATATCCTGCTCTTGTTGAGGAGAACCGTTGATGATGAGACCATTTTCGTTTATATCGATCGTACTTCCTTCGGTTGCTATGACACGCGCCACTCTTTCCTTGCCCTTATAACTATAGACGAGCAGGTCACCAATCGAATAACGTTTATCCAACCTATAGTAGACAACCAAGTCGCCATCTTTTAAGGCTGGCTTCATGCCATCGTCATTGTATCTCAATAGTCCAAAGACAAAAAAGTAAAGGGTGGCCAGTACAAACCCAACCATCAGAAGCTTACTGACTAAGTAGAGGATATCTCCCCATACACTCGGCGGAGACTTATCCCGACTGACTTGTGTTACTGTTTTCTTATGTTTCTTTTTAAGTAGCATTATTTTCTCCTATGTACCACTAGATAGCCGAGTAGGATTGTAAAGAAGATACCTCCTAGAGGAAGGATTATTCCTAACACGAGTGTACTGCTGAGGAAGTCAACTCCGGTTTCAGGTACACTATTCTTATTATTCGTGACTGTCGCGGACTTATCCCCATCCAGTTTGCCTTCTTGATTCTCATAAGATACCTGATATCCACGAGAAGAGTTTGATTCCTCTTCAATAGTGTAGTGACTATTGAGTGGAAGTCCATCAATTTTTATGGTTTGATCTTTGTTTAGATCTATAGACGCTCGACCGTTCGTAAATTGCAAAGGAATTCTTTTATTATTCACCGTTGCATTATAGGTTCCATTCAATGGACTGTTCTGAGCATCCCTGATGTTAATGGTAATCTTGAAGGATTTTAATAGATTGGCAAATACACCTGTAACTTTTTTTGTGACTGATAAACTTGGAAGCTTGTGATTTGTGACAATGGTGGTCTCGTCTTTATTCAGATCGCCCTCTTGATTCTCATATGTAACGTGGTAACCATTCGTTGATGCCGCTTCTTCTTCAACCTTGTAATGGGTTCCTCGAGGAAGATAGCTTAGAATACCTTTCCAACGTTTTCGTTTTTCGACACGGATCTCCGCTTCTCCATTCACAACAGTTATCTCGCCAAAAGTTCCATTCAATGGCGTAGAATTAGGAGAGGTTAGTTTTACCTTAATCCTAAACTCTTTGTTCAAGTTACTTTCAGCTTCCAACACTTTCTTAATCGTCAGACTTGGCAATTGTTTATAGATTACCTTGAAGGATGGTTTAGTTTCTGTACCAACATTTTTTATTTCTTTGGTAAAGGCGGGGACGTCTGGTGCAATTAAATCGTATTGATATCCTTTGGCAACTTTTTCAAAGTTCCTCGTTTCATTAGATACGTTTTTACTAACATTCACATTGGTCTTTCGATAGTCTTGATTATCAGGACCTCCGTTCTTGTTCTTTTGAACCAGTTTCAGTTCAACATTACTCGGTTGATCAGCTGTAATGACAGTTCTCGCACCCGTCACACCTTGCCATTCAACTTCCACTGGTACCGTTAATGGATCTGAAGGCTTAAAGGTTGGGTTGTCAGAGTATTCTTTGGTCTTGGTTTGAGAGGTGCCTATTCCATAGGAATAGGTGACACTGGCACCTTTATTGGAGTAGAGTTTATTGACATCCGAACCTTCAGCATCACCAGCCTCTAGTTTTTTATCACCAGCAATGGCATCCAGAGCATCTTGACTAGATGTAACAGTGAATTTGAGGACATATCTAGCTCCATCTTCTAAGGAATAATTCGGAGAAAAGTTAGCCGTAACTTCCACTAATCCTTCTGCCGTTGTCTTGGTATCAAAAGTTACTTGCTCTTCGGTTAATGTTTCACTGCTACCATCCTTTTCTTTCACTACACGAAACTCTGACGATCCGTTCGG
Source organism: Streptococcus sp. 27098_8_51 (assembly GCF_041432205.1). Lineage (GTDB taxonomy): Bacteria > Bacillota > Bacilli > Lactobacillales > Streptococcaceae > Streptococcus. The sequence continues at coordinate 293,812 of NZ_JAPVZE010000001.1, read as the reverse complement.
TAATAGCTGGACATACTTAGAAAGAACATCCTTGATGGTCACGTGGTGGATTCCCAGTGGCAGAATCTTATCAGTAATATCTTTGAAACTGTCTTGTAACTGGTCTTCATCATTTGCAGAGAATATTTCATTTGGAATGGAGGCATTATGTTGCCTCATATAATATTGCAGACTGGTAATACTGTCGACATTGTTTGAATAACGAAATTTAATCGAATAGAAACCATCAAGTGTTGGAGCCAAGCTATATGATAGACTATTTAGATTATTATTTAATCTATCCCAAAACCACTGGGGAGCTGTTTCGATATTAGGATCTTCGTTATTGTAGTTATATATAGTGTAACCATTGGCATCGTAGACCATATTCGCAAAGCCATCTGAAAGCAAAATAACGACTTTCTTAGCATTAGATCTTGCACTTCCCATTAACTGGTTGGCCAAGGTTAATCCAGCCCCAATATTGGTCCCGGTACCAATACCTGACTCAGTACCAATGGAATTACCTCCTGCAATACTCATGTTGTATACCGCTGTTTTAGCAGCACGAGCATTGTTACTCCATCCTAAAATCGTGTTAGCATCATCCCATGGTGAAACGCCATCATAGTATTTTGTCATCCGTTCATAGGGCCAGTATGGTCTAAAAAGTCTCCATTTATTTCCATCCCAATACTGATCATTCTTTTTATTGTCAATTTTCCCACCAAATCCTACCATAGATAAACGGTTATTAGAATTGGATAGAATGGTATCAATTAAGCCCTTACGACCATTTGTTCCTTTTAGAGTATTTTTCAATGCGTCAATCCGACTGATCGTCCGTCCATCAAAAGATTGGACATCCTGATTCTGCATACTTCCTGAGAGGTCTGCTACTAAAACAACATCCAAGGGATCCGTTTGGGTTTCCGTTCCCAGTTTGGACGTGATATCCAATGACAACTCATACTTGTCATCCTGTCCCGATATCGGAGTAATTGTCTTGTGAAGGGTTGTCTGAGGTTCTATAGTAGAATCAGCATTTAACAGGCTTATCGGAGCACACAAAAAGAGAATAGCTAACAGTGTAACTAAACGGCGCGCAATAATTTGAACTTTCTTAAAATCGAAGCGAATGTTCATTTTATTCTCCTTAACTAGAATGTACTAATATTGTTACTATATCAATCTAGGACATTTACAAGATAATTGTACAATAAAGTTCACGCAGTGTCAATTAATATGATTAATTTTATATTATGTTAATTAATAAAAGAGTATGATTCTTCTTTGTCTTTCAAACTATTCTATGGTAAAATGAAAAAAGAATAAAAAAATCTCATAAAATATCAATGCATATATTTTATTCTAGAATATCCAAAATTTCATTTAAAAGTCTATTGAATTTGAATTATTATATTTTTTCAAAATTCATGAAATTTTCTGAGTAAGGTTTTTTCCGAAGTTTGCATTCTATTTTATGATTGTTAAAGGAGTTTTTATGACTTATCCGAACCTTTTAGATCGTTTCTTGACCTACGTTAAGGTCAATACGCGTTCTGATGAACACTCTACTACTACTCCAAGTACGCAAAGTCAGGTAGAGTTTGCGACCAATGTTCTTATTCCTGAAATGAAACGTGTCGGTCTGCAAAACGTCTACTACCTTCCAAATGGTTTTGCTATTGGTACCTTACCAGCTAATGATCCCAGCCTTACACGCAAGATTGGCTTCATCTCCCACATGGATACTGCTGATTTTAATGCTGAGGGAGTTAATCCACAAGTCATCGAAAATTACGATGGTGGAGTTATCGACTTGGGTGATTCTGGATTTAAACTCGATCCTGTTGATTTTAAGAGTCTTGAAAAATATCTAGGCCAAACCCTCATCACAACTGATGGCACGACCTTGCTGGGTGCTGATGACAAGTCAGGGATTGCTGAGATTATGACTGCTATTGAATATCTGGCTGCTCATCCCGAAATCAAGCATTGTGAAATTCGTATTGGTTTTGGCCCTGATGAAGAAATTGGCGTTGGTGCCAATAAATTTGATGCAGATGACTTTGACGTTGACTTTGCCTATACTATTGATGGTGGTCCGCTAGGTGAACTTCAATACGAGACTTTCTCAGCAGCTGCTGCTGAGCTTCATTTCCAAGGGCGCAATGTTCATCCTGGTACTGCAAAGGGTCAAATGGTCAATGCCCTTCAGCTAGCGATTGATTTTCATAATCAACTTCCTGAGAATGACCGACCTGAACTGACAGATGGTTACCAAGGTTTCTATCATCTTATGGATGTGTCAGGTAGTGTTGAGGAGGCGCGTGCAAGCTACATCATTCGAGATTTTGAAAAGGATTCCTTTGAAGCTCGTAAAGCAGCTATGCAGTCTATTGCTGATAAGATGAATCAAGAGCTTGGGAATGATCGCGTTATACTCACTCTCACTGACCAGTACTACAATATGAAGGAAGTCATTGAGAAAGACATGACACCCGTTACCATTGCTAAAGCTGTTATGGAAGATTTAGGTATCACGCCAATTATCGAACCAATCCGTGGCGGAACAGATGGCTCTAAGATTTCCTTTATGGGAATTCCAACTCCAAATATCTTTGCTGGTGGTGAAAACATGCATGGACGTTTTGAATACGTGAGTCTTCAGACCATGGAGCGTGCGGTGGATACCATCATTGGTATTGTAGCTTATAAAGACTAAAAAAGACGAGGTAGCTCAGCTACTTCGTCTTTCTTTTTATTCGTTTGGTTGAGCACTTGGCTCAGTCTCACTTTTCTCTTGCTTTTCGCTTGATTGAGAAGCAGTTGTTTCACTGCCTTTCTCAGACTTAGATTGACTGTCAGTTTCACTTGCTTTTGAACGAAGTTCTTGGTTCAAGCTAATGATATCTTTAGCTAGAGTGAGGAGATCTTCTTTATCACTACTTTTAGCTGCGAGTTGATCAAATAGGGCATCAACACGTTCAAAGTCAGCATCGGTTCCTTTGTTATCCTCTAAGTACTTGTGAAGAGAGAGCAAGATATTATAGAGTTTTTGGTAGATAATCACCGTTTGTGGATCTTGTTCTGCTTCTTTTTTCTCTCGTTGGATAGTCGCTGCAATACGATTCAAGAGATCCTCAAGTTGTGTTTTAGCTTCGTCAAGGTCTGCATTTTCCTTTTCAGTAGCCGCTTTGATATTAGCTGCTTCTTCAGCTAGGGATTGTTTGACACCATCTTCTTTGACACGTGCTAGGAGTTGAGCAGCTTTAGTTAGGAGAGCATCCACTTCTTCCTTCTTAACATGACTAACCCGCTCTTCTGGCATAAAATCACCGTAGAGTTCTTTTAGGAATTCATAGATGGCGGTCTTAGCAGTTTGACTATCTACTTTTTCCGTATCTAGAATAGTCTTACCAGCTTTTGTAGATACGGGTTCTTCTTTGAGAGCTTCTTCTACTTCTAGCTTAGTTTGGTAAATAGTTGGGAATAACTTGTTCAAGTCGGTTGCTTTGAGGAAAGATTGTGACTGGTAAAGTTCCCATGTCAACTTGGCAACACGGTTCCGAAGTTCTTCTCTCAAACGACCATCAGATACATGTTCATAGAAATACTTGATGTACTCTACTGTTGTAACCCCTGTCCGATCTCGGAAATCTTGCAAGGCCTGAAGTTTCGCTTCAATGGCAGCCAACTCTGTCTCATCCTGAGCTAGTTTTGCTTCCTGCAAATGTACCAAGAGATCTTTCTTAGGCAAGCCATAAGTATCTGTATCCAGTGTATTGATCTTATCTACAAGGGCTTGATACTTCTTATCTAAAGGTGAAGTTTCAACTGGTGCCACACTTTGATCCACATGGATGTATTGTTTATCAAAGAGATCCAAGGCTGCTAGGTATCCAGCAGTTGAGTTTGTTGCCAGTTTTTTCATATTTTCGGTGAACTGCCCCAAAGCAAGTTCAACCCGTCTCTGCATGATTGGCTGGTCTTTGTAGAGATTTCTGCTATCTGCTAACAGTTGATCCACCTTAGATAGAACTGTTTGTTCATCAAATGCTCCAGGTTGATAGGTCGATTGTAGGGCTGGAATCTTATTTTTCAAAGCTACTTCATAGCCCTTAGTTTGAACCTTGATGTAGTGATTGTGGTCTCCGTGAGGAATCACAAAACTACCACTTTCTACCTGTAAACTATAAGGAGATACCCCATCACGTAGGGCAGTCGTATACAGTTCATTTAGGAAATCCAGTTCTGGGTTCCCAGTTTGGAGAGGAATACGAACATGTTCTTTTCGAACAGCATAGGGATGGATATGGGTTGGATCATAGGCTTGATCCGGATTTCCAAAGACAAAGAATCCATTTGAAATACGAATCGCTTCGAGCGGAACTCCGTATGTCTGTGAGATATACTTGATTTTTTCTTCATCGCTAGCATCTCTTGAGAAACTTTCCACAGTCTTTGCAAGTGGTTGAACGTGCTGCGACTGATGATTTTCTTTCAAGTGATCCTGGGCAGCTTTGATTTGAGCTGCAGTCAAGTCCTTCTTAAAGAAATAATGAGCGTGATCTCCATGAGAAACTACAAACCCTTGCTCATCTTCACTAATAACACGGTCAGCTGCAAAACCATGATCATGTTCTTCACCGTGGTGGTCATGCTCCACTCCATCATGGTCATGATCTTCATGGTTGGTATCTTGACTTCCTTGGTCACCGTCTTGGTCATGATGATGATCTTGTTGAGCTGGATGCTCTACTGGTTTACTTGGATTTTCCAAAGGTGTTGGCTTCCCACTGTCGCTAGATAAAGGAATCATACGCGCAATCTTTTCTTCCAATGCAGAAAGCTTTGTATATGGGATGAAATGATAGTGATTTCCGTGAGGAATCGCCACACCACTCGGTGTTCTGCTTGAAATCTTAGCAGGGTCAAAAATCAAGCCATCTGATTCAGCATAACGTTGACTACTTGGAAGAGCATAGAGTTGCTGCAATAGAGTTTGTAAGCTCTCTTCTGGATTGCTTGGTCTTTCAGTTTGTTGACTAGGATTAGTGGTTTGACTGATTCCATTTTGACTTGGACGATAGTCAGTCACACTCGGTTGTTTTCTAGTTCCAGAAAGGTAGGCTTGGGCAGCAGCCAATTCACTAGCAGACAAGGAACTCTTTGGGATATAGTGATAATGTCCACCATGAGGGACGATATAAGCATCACCAGTATCCTCAATAATATCAGACGGATTAAAGATGTAGCCATCATCTGTAGTATAACGACCTTGTGATCGCGCAAGCGCCACTGCACTGTTAGAAGTTGGTGCATCATGAGTATGACCTTGTTTTTGGCGCTCAATTTCGTCCTTCGTACGAACATTATCAGCATGAGCCACATCTTTAAGGTAGACATAATACTTGCCATCCACCTTGATAATGTAACCACCTTTGATTTCATTGACAATATCAGCATCTTTCAGTTGATAATTGGCATCTTTCATCAACAGTTCTTCGCTGAAAATCGCGTCAAAAGGAACTTTACCATTGTAATAATGGAAATGATCACCATGTGAAGTCACATAACCTTGATCGGTAATTTTCACAACAATTTGCTCAGCCTGAATGTCTTCTTTTTTGCTAACTTGATCTGGTGTCTGATTCTCTGTTTTTTTAGTGTCTTGCTTCCCATCGACATAAGACACACGGTTATTGTCCTTATTTTCCTGCGATCTATACTGGTTCAATGCATAAGCGCAAAGACTCAAGGATACGATAAGAGCTGATCCAGCTGCTATATATTTTTTACTGAATTTCATAAATCCCTCATTTCAATAAATGATGAAGCTATTTCTTAACTTCTTTTTTTCGGTTAAACAGTTTTCCTAAACCGGTTATTTAACCAATTAATTAACCAGTAAATAGTTTACCTTTTTTAAGTTTATCTGTCAAGATTTTTAGTGAAAGAGACTCAAATTATTACTTTAAGAATCCTTTCTTCATTTTTTAGACAGGAAATTTCATCTTTTTATTAACAAATAAAAGGACATTATTCTATCCAATAATAGAACAATATCCTTTCAACTAGATGATTATTTGTCAAAATCTTCTAAGGTTTTATTTGCTTAAGAGTTTTAATATCATAGGTTACTAAATCCCCATTCTTATTATAAAACTGAACTCCTTCTGCTGAAAAAATAAGGTATTTAGAATCAATTTGAGCAATTTGTGTTATTTTATTTATATGATCTTTTAAAGTGGCCTTATCTAATCCATAATCTGGTATATCATCGTAATCATCTTCTTTATTTTCTTCTGCTTTAGGTTTGTCTTTTTCAACCGAAGGATTGCTGCTAGTCGCATCTGCCTCATTTTGAGATTTATTATCCTTTGGTTGTTCATCGACTTTATTTGAATCGGATGCATCTTTCTTTGTTTCCGATTTCTTATCTGAAGAAACTAGATGTGAATTAGAAGAATCATTTGTTGTTTCTTTTTCTTTAATTCTTTTAGCAATCAACTCTTGAGCTTGTTTCCACTCTTTATCTGATAAATCAGACTGATTGATATTTCTCAATGAATCACCACTAGCTTTTGGAATACTGAAAGATTTATCTGCCCAAATATAGGTTCCCTTTGCCAATACATCCTGAGGATCAAAAATATATCCATCAGGAGTTGCAAACTTGCCTTCTTTAAGTGCTTTCTGAACTTCTTCAGCAGAATGGATAATTTGCCAATTCTGCATTCCAGCGCGTTTTTCAAGAGGAGTCACATTAGCAATAACGGAACCTGAATCCTCGTGACCCGGCTTAGACCAAACTTCAGGACGAACCTCAGGGTGTTGCATGACATATTTAATAGTCGCAATTTGATCAGGCTCTAACCATGAGTAAGGCACAACATGAATATGATCAATGTGTGGAATAATGAATGAACTTCCAGTATCATAGGTAGTATTCGCTGCATGCATCGGCAAACTTGAGACATCTACAGCTAATCTTGGTTTGATCCCTGTGTCTACTATATCATAACGATAATGATCTCTATCCTTAAGCATGAGTTCTTGTTCAGAAAAAGCAATTTGAGTAAGATCAAGTTCATCTCGAGAGTAGAAGTATTCTTTTCCGTTCTCTTTAAGAACATAGCCTACTTTACCATCTTTAGTCACTTTACCAGTCACTTTTTTTGAATCAAATTTTGGTTTTTCTTTGTTATCCATATTCTCTGAAGGAATAACACTCTCATTAGGTTGGCCTTTTTCCTTCATCCATTTGCTAACTTCATCTAATTCGAACTGTTCTAACTCTCCAAATCCCACATAATGGAAATGATTTCCATGTCTCGCTATAATGCCTGATTTATCAACTGAATAGATAGAATCTTTACTGAATACATATCCATCACTCGTATCATAAGGTTTACCATCTAAACCTTTTCCATAAGCTTTGATTGGTTGTCCTAAGAACTTATGAACTACTTCTCTTGATACTAAAGGTTTAATATCTGTACCAATTTGATTTAATCCATATTGCCCTTTTAACGGAATCATTCTTGCAATCTTCTGCTCTAAATCAGTCATTTGAGAATAAGGGATAAAGTGGTAATGGTCTCCGTGTGGCACTGCAACACCATTCGCAGTTTTTCTTGTAATCTGCGCTGGATCAAAGACAAGTCCATCTGATTCCACGTGTCGTTGACTGAGCGGCAAGGCATAAAGTTGTTTCAAGAGACTAGATACATCTTCACTTGGACTTTCTTGATAACTATTATCCACTTGTGAGCTAACACTTGGAGCCCATCCTCTAATATTTGTCTCAACTTTACTATGATTTGTTTGTCCATATGAACTACTATTCGATGCATCTGATGAGCTACTAGAAGAATTTGTAGACGGACGATACCCAACTGAGCTTGTTTGACCACCTTTACCAGATAAGAAGGCTCGAGCAGCAGCTAATTCACTGGCAGACAAGTCACTCTTAGGAATATAGTGGAAGTGATTACCATGAGGAACGATATAAGCATCGCCCGTATCTTCGATGATATCAGATGCATTAAAGATATAACCATCATCTGTTGTATAGCGTCCTTGAGCTCTGGCTACAACTACTGCCTGATCGTTAGAACCTCCTCCGTGATTACTACTATGTTCTTGTTTCTGACGAGTAATTTCTTCTTTTGTTCGAATATTATCCGCATGAGCCGTATCTTTCAGGTAAACATAGTATTTCCCGTCTACCTTAATCACATAACCACCCTTGATTTCATTAACAATATCTGAATCTTTCAACTGATAATTCGGATCTTTCATCAGCAACTCTTCACTGATGATAGCATCATAAGGAACCTTCCCATTGTAATAATGATAGTGGTCACCGTGTGAAGTGACATAGCCTTGATCAGTAATTTTGATGACAATTTGTTCGGCATTGATGCCTTCTTTTTTACTGACTTCATCAGGTGTCAAAGTCTCTGCCTTTTGACTCGGTTGTTTTCCATCTATATAGGAAACACGATTATTTTCCTTGACTGTTCTAGCTTGATACAGTCCCAACTCGTAAGAACAAACACTTAAAATTAAAGCTGCCGCAGAACCTGCTAGATATTTTTTATTGATTTTCATAATTTCCTCATTTTAATTCTTCTGCAAGAACATTCATATTTTCTTCTAAATTTTCTAAGTAAGTTTTGTCATTTTCAGGATCAGCTTCCAAAGGATTGAGTGTCTTTAGGCTAACTCCTGTTGATTTGACCAAGGTCTCAGCGACTTTAGAAGAAGCATTGCTCTCAGTAAAGATGGTTTTAACCTTATAGGTCTTAACGAATTCCTGAATTTCTGTTAGTTGTCTCGGACTTGGTTCTTGTTCAGGGGAAATCCCTGCTATACCAAGTTGTTTCAAACCAAAGCGTTTAGCGAGATAAGAAAAGGCTGTGTGTTGTGTAACAAAGGTCTTTTGACTCGCTTTTTCAAAAATAGGCTGGTACTTCTTAGTCAATTCTTGGGCTTTAGCGATAAAGTTTTTAGCATTCTTTTGATACGTTTCCTTATTAGAACTATCAATCTCCGAAAGTTTGTCAGCGATAATCTGAGCTTCTTCACCTGCTTTTTCTGGATCTAACCAAGTGTGAGGGTCATAGAGTGTTTTTTCATCAATGCCGTCACCAGCTTCTACATCTTCTAAGCCCGGTACACGTTCCAAGGTCATTCCTTCAGAAGCTTCTAAAACTTTAACTTTTGAGTTTTTCAAGTTAGGATCTAGACTTCCAGCCCAAGATTCGAGCGTATGAGAATGGTAGACAAAGACATCCGCGTCATAAATAGCAGCAATGTCATTAGCTGACGGTTCAAAGGAGTGAATCCCACTACTTGACTGAATCATCCGTACATCATTCAAGTCCCCTGATACCTCTTTGACCATGGCATAGATTGGGTAAAAACTTGTTACAATCTTCATCCCTTTTGCTTCTTGTTTTTCTTTTTGGCTACATGCTCCTAAGACAAGAACCAGCAAACTTGCCACTAATAATAGAAATGTTCTTTTTTTCATCATTACTCCTTAACTAGTATTTAACCATTTAATTAACTAGTAAATAGTTTATCTTTATTTACACTATATGTCAAGATATTTTGCACATTTTCATGAAAAAAATGAGAACTAGAACTTACATTCTGCTCTCATTTTAGATTAATCTTTTCTAGTTCTCCTATCCTGTTTTTAGGAGCTAGAAAATACTGCTACGGCTACTTACTCTCCTTTAATAAAGCCAACAACTTTTCAGCATCAGCCATAATGGTATTTTTATCCTGAGCACCAAATAGCAGGTTATTTTTTAATCCAGTGAGAGTTTCTTTGGCATTGGACTTGATAATGGGGTCTTGGATCTTTGCAAGTAGCTCTTCAGCCTCTCTCAACTTCGCTTCAACCTTTTCAGTCTCGACCTGAGGTTCTTCTGGTTCCTCTGGTGATTCTTCTTCTGGCTCCTCAGTTGGTTTTGGAGATTCTGGTTTCTCACTTTGAGGCTTCTCTTCGCGTGGCTTTTCTTCCTCAGGTTTGTCTGTCCGAGGTTTCTCCTCTGATGGTTTTTCCGTTTGATTAGTATCAGCTTGACCATTTTGGTTTCTTTGAACATGGTCACTTGCATTGCCCCAACCACTATCTGAATGCGGACGTTCGTTTGGATGTTCGACATAGTACTTGACAGTCGCAAAGAGATCTTCTAGACTATACCCCTTAGGAGCCTCATAAAGACCTTCGTCAAACCACTCAAATTTAATGTTATGGTAATGGTCATAATGAGGAATAATCAAGCTTCCGTTTTTGACTTCCACGGTATGTTGGAGATTGTAAGGCATACGATCAAGCGGCACCTTCTTAGCTGCTTTCACGCGGTTGTAGATAGCTTCTGCTCCTTTAGTCTCTGTATTTCCTGTCGAAGGAGGTGTTAAACCTTTCTCTTTAGCATAAGCCTGGGCTGCCACTCTTTCGGCTTCAGACAAACTATCTTTCTTAATCCAATGACTATGGGTCATATGTGGAGTTACATAGGCATCCCCCTCATCACTGGTGATATCACGGGGATCAAAGATATAGCCATCTTCTGTTGTATACTTGCCTGCCAACTTGGCTACCTGAATCTCATCATCAGTGTAGGCAATTTGCGCATTTGGTTTTCCTAAACGTTCTGGATGACGAATCGGTGCGAGAAATGCAAGTACATCTTCGACCAACTTAACTTTATCACTGCTTTCATCATTTAAACGTTCCAACAGTTTATCCAAAGCGTCAAAATCAACTTTACGACCTTTATTAGCAAGTAAGTCCTGATGAATTCTTGCTAGTAAATCATAAGCCTTATTGTAAAATCCTCGATCACCAGATGGGAGATTGGTTTTCTTAGCTCCGAGCTTATGAGCTAAACTTTCTTGCTTGGCTAGCTTACTATCAATGGCTGCAGCAGTTTCTGCTGAAAGTTCCTTGGCAGGAATATAACGTGAGGTTCCATTCTCCTCAAAGACATAGCCGTCAGCTACTTTTCGAATCGCCTGTTTAACCAATTTTTCGTCAATTGGATTGCTTGGAGATGGTTGAGGATTTGGTGCAGGTTGCGGGCTTGGACTAGGTTCCGGAGTCGGTTGTGGACTTGGTTGTTCTGGTCTTGAATCCGGCACCCTATGGTTCGAACTGTACTGTAGAGGAATAATGCGAGCGATTCGTTCTTCCAATTCAGACATCTGTGAATAAGGGATGAAATGGTAATGGTTCCCATGAGGCACAGCAACTCCTCTAGCTGTTCGACTTGTAATCTGTGCTGGGTCAAAGACAAGGCCATCAGATTCTACGTGTCGTTGGCTGAGTGGCAAGGCATAAAGTTGTTTCAGAAGGCTATCAATATCCTCATCACTCTGACTTGCTTGGTTATCGTCGCTACTGTTGTTAGCTGTGTTCGTGTTCGTATAGCTATTGCCTTGATTATTATAGGATGGAGTCCATCTATCTACATCGCTGCTGGTACTGTTGTTATTGGTACGGCGATAAGTAGGCGTATTTGATTGGCCACTTCTACCAGATAGGAAGGCTTCTGCGGCAGCCAATTCGCTGGCTGATAACTCACTCTTAGGAATGTAATGGTAATGGTTGCCATGAGGAACGATATAAGCATCACCAGTATCTTCAATGATATCGGATGCATTAAAGATATATCCATCATCCGTGGTATAGCGTCCCTGTGAACGTGCCAAGGCTACCGCACCATCGTTTGCTGAAGTTCCTCCTTCACGATGCTGACTATGCTCTTGTTTTTGCCGATTGATTTCTTCTTTCGTACGGACATTATCCGCATGGGATGCGTCCTTAAGGTAAACATAGTATTTTCCATCTACCTTGATAACATAACCACCCTTGATTTCACTGATAATATCCTCGTCCTTGAGCTGGTAGTTTGGATCCTTCATCAGCAACTCTTCACTGATGATAGCGTCATAAGGGACTTTGCCATTATAGTAATGATAGTGGTCGCCATGCGAAGTGACATAGCCCTGGTCTGTTATCTTGATGACGATTTGCTCCGCATTGATGCCTTCTTTCTTGCTAACCTCATCAGGAGTCAGATTCTCCGTTTTTTGTGCCGCCTGTTTTCCATCTATATAGGAAACACGATTATTTTCTTTGACTGTTCTAGCTTGATACAGTCCCAACTCGTAAGAACAGACACTTAAAATTAAAGCTGCCGCAGAACCAGCAAGGTATTTTTTATTAATTTTCATTGAAACTCACTTTCTTTTTTGATATTTCTATTTGCAATTCATTTCTAAATTGCAGAAACTCCTCTCTATTAATTAACTGGTTAATAGTTTACTCCTAAATTTGCAACTTGTCAAGAATTTTATGAACCAGTTAAGTATTTTTTTATTCTTCACCGCTACTTTCTCTAGAATGGACTTTATATAAAAAAGATTTTCTTGAAAATTCTTTAAAAAAGCCCCTGCAACTGAGTTGCAAGGACTTTTCGATTAATCAAAATTAACGTATTCTTTTTGAAGTTCAAGGACTTCTTCCATTGTTGAGCATTCTGTAAGGGCACGGTTTGCGTACTCTTCCATCTTAGCTGTATCCAATTTCTTCATCAAGCTACGCGTACGAAGTACAGATGTTGCTGACATAGAGAACTCATCCAAGCCCATTCCGACAAGAAGTGGAACAGCTTGTTGATCACCAGCCATCTCACCACACATTCCAGCCCATTTCCCTTCAGCGTGAGCTGCTTTGATCACATTGTTGATCAAGCGTAGGATTGATGGGTTGTATGGTTGGTAAAGGTATGAAACTTGTTCGTTCATGCGGTCTGCTGCCATTGTGTATTGGATCAAGTCGTTTGTACCAATTGAGAAGAAGTCAACTTCTTTAGCAAATTGGTCTGCAAGCATTGCTGCTGCTGGGATTTCGATCATGATACCAACTTGGATATTATCCGCAACTGCAACACCTTCGGCAAGAAGATTTGCTTTTTCTTCGTCAAAGACTGCTTTCGCTGCACGGAATTCTTTCAAGAGCGCAACCATTGGGAACATGATACGCAATTGACCGTGAACAGACGCACGAAGAAGGGCACGGATTTGTGTGCGGAACATAGCATCTCCAGTCTCAGAGATAGAGATACGAAGGGCACGGAATCCAAGGAATGGGTTCATTTCATGAGGCATATCGAAGTAAGGAAGTTCCTTATCTCCACCGATATCCATTGTACGAACGACAACAGGTTTACCGTTCATTCCTTCAAGTACAGCCTTGTAAGCTTCGTACTGCTCATCTTCTGTTGGGAAGTCTTGAGAATCCATATACAAGAACTCTGTACGGTATAGACCAACAGCTTCAGCACCGTTGTCATTGACACCTTCAACGTCTTTTGGAGTACCGATGTTGGCAGCCAATTCAAAGTGTTTGCCATCAGCAGTTACTGTTTTAGCATCTTTCAAGAGAGCCCATTCAGCTTTTTGTTTCGCATAAGCTTCACCAGCAGCCTTGAATTCAGCCGCTTGCTCATCAGTTGGATTGATAATAACCTCACCTGTGATACCGTTAACGGCAAGAATATCACCGTCTTTAACGATTTCAGTGATGTTGTTTGTTCCCAATACTGCTGCAATTTCAAGTGTACGCGCCATGATAGCAGAGTGGCTTGTACGTCCACCAATGTTGGTTACAAAAGCTTTTACAAAGTTTTTGTCCAATTGAGCTGTATCTGAAGGAGTCAAGTCATGCGCAATCACAATCACTTCTTCATTGATAGAAGCTGGGTTTGGCAATTTTTTACCAAGGAGGTTGGCCAATACACGTTTTGTCACGTCGCGGATATCCGCAGCGCGTTCTTGCATGTATGGGTTGTCTTCCATGCCTTCAAAGATAGTGATAAACATGTCTGTTACTTCTTTCAGACCTGCTTCTGCATTCACTTTCTTCGCACGGATTGTTTCCTTGATTTGGCTGATCATTTCTGGGTCAGCAAGAACCATTAAGTGAGCGTCAAAAACTTGAGCTGCTTCTTCACCGAGCGTACCTACTGCTTTCTCGCGAATAACAGAAAGCTCGTCTTGTGATGCCTGTAGAGCGGCATCAAGGCGAGCTTCTTCTGCGTTTGTATCTTCGACTGTAATAGTCTCAAATGACAAATCCGGTTGAACGAGTAGATATGCTTTTGCAACTGCAACACCGTCAGATGCTGCGATTCCTTTAAGCATTTCTGTCATTTTCCTTATGCCAATCCTTCTTTTTCCATAGTTTCAGTGATAGCAGCGATTGCGTCGTCAGCATCTGCACCTTCAGCTGAAATTGTAACGTCAGCACCTTGGCCAACACCAAGACTCATAACACCCATGATAGATTTAAGATTTACTGATTTACCTTTGTATTCAAGAGTGATATCTGAAGCAAATTTGCTAGCTGTTTGAACCAACAATGTTGCTGGACGCGCGTGAATACCTGTTTCTGCCACTACGTGGAAATCTTTAGAAGCCATAGTTTGACTCTCCTTTAGTTATTTCTTTTTTGAGTTATATGTGATAACCCTTACAAGACTGTATTATATCACCTTCTAGATAATTTTTCAAGTATTTTATGGACTTTTACTGAAAATGAAATTACTTCTTTTTCTATTAAATGAGCACTCTAGTAACTAAATAGCATATCTAAACACTAATTGTTCAAAGAATGTCATCATCAAAATTCAATTTTCAAAGCTATTTTCCCTTAATACCAATCAGAGGACAATCCTAGTAAATAATGAAATAATACTATTTAACTATAATTAATATAACTCAGTAAATCCATTATTTGAAAAGACTTCATCAAATCCTGAAATTCTAAAACCTACTCTTACCATCAACAGTAGAGAATTTATCCAATTTGCTACTTAAAGTAAAATAAGTTTGTAGCCCCTAACAGTAAAAAGGTAGATATATCTAAGTGGTATAAGTAGAACTAAAACTTTGATTGATTCCATTCAAATAAAGTATCCAACCAATCAAAAACGACATTATGGGCGAGTCTTAGATTATTGACTTGGCAATGAGCGTCCGCACCACTTTCCGCCTCAAATACTTGAAGTTTAGTTTGTTGATTTTTAGATTTAAGTTCTTCATAAATCACCTTAGTTTGATGCTGCAGTTCAGCACCCTCACCCTTTCCCATGATAAAAAGGCATGGGCATTGAATTTTTTGGTAATCCACAATCTTTGCATGGTTAAATACATCATCAATAGCACTCTTAAAATCAGAAGTACCAAACTGCCATGCATACTTTTTAAGATTTAAATTTGCTGATTCATTCCAATTTCCAGCTAATTTTAAAATGGCATTTATTAACCAACTAGGTGCTTTCAAACTTGATCCAAATTCTTTTCTGAAAAGTTCTGCAACGTCGTAAATAGGGGTACTAGCAATCCAAGCATGAATTCTTGGATCCTTTTCGACAGCTTGTGCAGTAAAATATCCCCCTCCGCTGACACCATAAATAGCTAAATAATTTAGTTTAGGATTTCTATTTTCCAACCAGTCTATGCATAATGAAATTGGAATAGAAGCATCCACATCAAAGACCAGCCCTCTACTAGGATTGCTCCCTTGACCAGGAAGATCAACCATTAAAACATTATAATTTCGTATCCATCCAGGATATCCTGCAAAGTAAAATAAATCTTCGCGATAAGTATCACCTCCACCAATCATGATTATCGTTGGGCAATTATCGTCGCTATGAAGATAATAACCAGGCAAGTAAGAACCCTGATAGGGAATAGTTAATTTTTCAATCGGTGCACCTAGTGAATGAATTGCACTAGAAAACACCTTCTCCATTTGACGAACGGTCGGTAAATACTCTTCAGAAAATGGATCGGTAAATTGGATTGCCGAGCGAAGTGAGTAGGTCTGTGCAAGATAATACTGCGCCTTTGTTTGTTCACTCAATCCTGAATTACTTGCTTCTTGTTCAAGGTAGTTTACATGCGATAAAAATACATTTTTCCAGTCATCAGGCTTTGGTGAGTTCCCCAATCTTTGAGCAAGATAATAAAGCTCTCCATGAGAGAAACCAAAAATTTCACCGATTCCTAACAACCAATTGAAGAAAAAATCCGTATCACCATTCTTAAAAAATATTTGAGTCGATTGCCGTTTTAAAATAACATCATTTTCTTTCACCACGCGCCTCCTAATTCTGTGTTCTTTCATTCATTTAATCTAATTATAATCTGATAACATTCTCTATCAAACAAAAGCATTCAGATATCCATTTTTTAATCTTATAATCACAGATAGTGTATCACATAAAATGAACTTTTTCAAACATTGTATTTATATACTCCTTATGAAAGGATACGAAACTCATAAGTATCCTATATAAAATTAACCAATGATCCATTTTTATGAATACATCATAATCTGTCATTTCCACTTTGGTTATATTTTAGATATTCTAATACAAAATATTGGGACATCTTGTGTAGAAAATTTCTTTTTTTCGTAAATATTACAGTTTCTATTTTATTAAAGTATTGTCTCAGCTAGACTTATTCCTGTTCTTACGATTTTTGCTATTTTCTTCGTTTTCCTTTCTGATAACTTGCTGAAAATCTTCTATTTATCTTACCAATATACAGTATATAGTTTTTTTGTTTTGATAAACTTTGATAGTTCAATGAAAAACCAATTTTACACTCTGACAAAACACTATATCTTGTGCTTTGTTTTTGAAACTGTAACTTTTTAGCACAAGATTTAGTTTAAAAAGTTTGACAAAGTTTTTTTTTCTGATATACTAAGAAAGTAATCTATTTTGAAAGAGGAGTTACGAAAATGGTAACCGTTTATTCTAAAAACAACTGTGTCCAATGTAAGATGACCAAGCGTTTCTTGGACAGCAACAATGTCGCTTATCGTGAGATCAATCTCGACGAGCAACCAGAGTACATCGATCAAGTTAAAGAGCTCGGTTTCAGCGCTGCTCCTGTTATCCAAACACCAACTGAAGTCTTTTCAGGCTTCCAACCAGGAAAACTGAAACAATTAGCATAATCTTAGTACATCATCCAGAAGAGATTGCTTCTAGGGCTAACTTAGAGGCCTTTCTTTTGTAATTAGATAAAGGAAATTTTATGGGATTAAAACATCTTGAGGACGTGACCTACTTCCGTCTCAATAACGAAATCAACCGTCCTGTCAATGGACAAATCATGCTTCATAAAGATAAGGAAGCCTTGGATGCCTTCTTTAAAGAAAATGTAGTTCCAAATACCATGGTTTTTGATTCAATTACTGATAAAATCAACTACCTTATTGAACATAACTACATCGAAACTGCATTTCTCAAGAAATACCGTCCAGAGTTTTTGGAAGAATTGCATCAATTTATCAAGGACCAAAACTTCCAATTCAAATCATTCATGGCTGCCTATAAGTTTTACAACCAGTATGCCTTGAAGACTAATGACGGTGAATATTACCTTGAAAGTATGGAAGACCGTGTCTTCTTTAACGCGCTTTATTTTGCTGACGGGGATGAAGCGATTGCGACTGATATTGCCAATGAAATCATCCACCAACGCTATCAACCAGCTACTCCTTCCTTCTTGAATGCTGGTCGTGCTCGTCGTGGAGAGTTGGTATCTTGTTTCTTGATTCAAGTAACTGATGACATGAACTCTATCGGACGTTCCATCAACTCAGCTCTCCAACTTTCACGTATCGGTGGTGGTGTGGGAATTTCCCTCAGCAACCTTCGTGAAGCTGGAGCTCCTATCAAAGGTTATGAAGGTGCTGCTTCTGGTGTCGTACCAGTTATGAAGCTTTTTGAAGACAGCTTCTCTTACTCAAACCAACTCGGGCAACGTCAAGGTGCTGGGGTTGTCTACCTCAATGTCTTTCACCCAGATATCATCGCTTTCCTTTCAACTAAGAAAGAAAATGCCGATGAAAAAGTTCGTGTTAAGACCCTCTCACTTGGAGTTGTGGTGCCCGATAAATTCTACGAATTAGCTCGTAAAAATGAAGAAATGTATCTCTTTAGCCCTTACTCTGTAGAGCTTGAGTATGGTGTACCGTTCAACTACATCGACATCACTGAGAAATATGATGAATTGGTTGCAAATCCAAATATCCGCAAGACAAAAATCAAGGCGCGTGATTTGGAAACTGAAATTTCTAAATTGCAACAAGAGTCTGGTTACCCTTATGTAGTCAACATTGATACAGCCAACCGTGCTAATCCCGTTGATGGTAAGATTATCATGAGTAACTTGTGCTCTGAGATTCTTCAAGTTCAAGAACCAAGCTTGATCAACGATGCTCAAGAATTCCTTCAAATGGGAACGGACGTTTCATGTAACCTTGGTTCAACCAACGTGGTCAACATGATGACTTCACCTGACTTTGGTCGTTCTATTCGCGCTATGGTTCGTGCCCTTACTTTCGTTACAGATAGTTCACACATCGTAGCTGTCCCTACTATCGACCACGGAAACAGTTTAGCTCACACCTTTGGTCTTGGTGCCATGGGGCTTCATAGCTACCTTGCCCAACAACTGATTGAGTACGGATCACCTGAGTCAATTGAATTTACAAGCATCTACTTTATGCTTATGAACTACTGGACCTTAGTGGAGTCAAACAATATCGCTCGCGAACGTGGTATTACCTTCCACAACTTTGAAAAATCAGACTATGCTAACGGTAGCTACTTTGACAAGTATGTGACAGGCGAGTTTGTTCCAAAATCAGACCGTGTTAAAGAACTCTTTAAAGATGTCTTTATTCCAAGTGCTACTGATTGGACTGAACTTCGCGAAAAGGTTCAAGCAGATGGACTTTACCATCAAAACCGTCTAGCTGTTGCTCCAAATGGTTCTATCAGCTACATCAACGACGTTTCTGCTTCTATCCACCCGATTACACAACGTATCGAAGAACGTCAAGAGAAGAAAATCGGTAAAATCTACTATCCTGCTGCAGGTTTGTCAACAGATACTATCCCTTACTACACTTCTGCTTACGACATGGATATGCGTAAGGTGATTGATGTTTATGCTGCTGCAACAGAGCACGTGGACCAAGGGCTTTCGCTCACTCTCTTCATGCGTAGTGACATTCCAAAAGGTCTTTACGAATGGAAGAAAGAAAACAAACAAACGACACGTGATTTGTCTATTCTTCGTAACTATGCCTTTAACAAGGGAATCAAGTCCATTTACTACGTCCGTACCTTTACAGACGACGGTGGGGAAGTTGGTGCTAACCAATGTGAAAGCTGTGTGATTTAATGGAAAAAATTTTTACTACTTGTTTAAATAGTAAATGGGGGCCAATTTACGTTATACTTTTTCTTGGCCCTATGACATTTATTGCTTACTCCGCAATAAAAAAATATGATACCATTGAAATAGGTCCTATAAAACTAAGCAAGGCTGCATAATAATTACTATTACATTGGAGAAATACACCTTATGGAAACTTACTACAAAGCCATTAACTGGAATGCCATCGAAGATGTCATCGACAAATCAACTTGGGAAAAGCTGACAGAGCAATTCTGGCTCGATACGCGTATCCCCTTGTCAAATGACCTAGACGACTGGAGAAAACTATCAAACAAAGAAAAAGACTTGGTTGGAAAAGTCTTTGGTGGTTTGACCCTTTTGGATACCATGCAATCTGAAACAGGGGTTCAGGCGCTTCGCTCAGACATCCGTACACCGCATGAAGAAGCTGTGTTTAACAACATCCAATTTATGGAATCTGTCCACGCAAAATCTTACTCTTCTATCTTTTCAACCTTGAACACCAAGGCCGAAATCGAAGAAATCTTTGAATGGACCAACACTAACCCCTACCTACAAAGAAAAGCGGAAATTATCAATGAAATCTACCTCAATGGTAGCCCACTTGAAAAGAAAGTTGCCAGTGTTTTCCTTGAAACTTTCCTCTTCTACTCTGGTTTCTTTACACCGCTTTACTATCTTGGTAACAACAAACTAGCCAATGTTGCAGAAATCATCAAACTGATCATTCGTGATGAGTCTGTTCACGGAACTTATATTGGTTACAAATTCCAACTTGGTTTTAACGAATTGCCTGAAGAAGAGCAAGGAAAGCTCAAAGAATGGATGTACGATCTGCTCTACACTCTCTACGAGAACGAAGAGGGCTATACAGAAAGCCTCTATGACGGTGTTGGTTGGACTGAGGAAGTTAAAACCTTCCTTCGTTACAATGCTAATAAGGCTCTTATGAACCTAGGACAAGATCCACTCTTCCCTGATTCAGCTGATGATGTCAATCCAATCGTTATGAACGGTATTTCAACAGGAACTTCTAACCACGACTTCTTCTCTCAAGTCGGAAATGGTTACCTCCTTGGTGAAGTTGAAGCCATGCAAGACGAGGATTACAACTACGGTTTGGACTAATTTGACCAATCATTCAAAATATCATGGTTTGTTTAAAACAACCATGATATTTTTGTTTTTGTTTTATTTTGTTTTTTTCTATTTGATTGATTGAGCGTTTTATGGTAAGATAATAATAGTAGAAATCGAGGTGATAAGGATGCTAAAGCAAGAAAAACTAGATAGTATTCTAGAAGCAGTAAATACAAAAGGCACTATTACTGTAAAAGAGATTATGGAGAGTCTTGATGTGTCAGATATGACAGCTCGCCGCTATTTACAAGAACTAGCAGACAAGGATTTGCTGGTTCGTGTGCACGGTGGCGCTGAAAAACTTCGTACAGGTTCTCTCTTAAACAACGAACGCTCAAACGTCGAAAAACAAGGCTTGCAGATTGCTGAAAAACAAGAAATTAGCCGTTTTGCAGGGCATTTGATTGACGAAGGTGAAACTATTTTTATCGGGCCAGGAACAACCTTAGAATGTTTTGCTCGTGAGCTCCCAATTGATAATATTCGTGTTGTAACAAACAGTCTTCCTGTTTTTCTCATCCTAAACGAACGAAAACTAACAGATTTGATCTTGATTGGCGGAAATTATCGCTCCATCACTGGTGCTTTTGTAGGGACACTTACCTTACAGGATTTGACCAACCTTCAGTTTTCTAAGGCTTTTGTGAGCTGTAATGGTATCAAGGATAAAGCTATTGCTACTTTCAGCGAAGAAGAGGGCGAGGTACAACGAATCTCCTTGAACAATGCCAATAAAAAATACTTACTGGCAGACCACAGCAAGTTTAATAAGTTTGATTTTTACAATTTCTACAATATCTCAGAAATTGATACCATCGTTTCAGATTCCAAACTGAGTCAGGAGACATTTGAAGACCTGTCGAAACAAACAACCATTCTTTTATCAAAACCATAAAAATTCCCCTGCCTTTTGGCGGGGAATTTTTGTTGAATTTTATTCAATAAGTTGTATCTCAGCTAGTTTCTTGTACCAGTGAGCTGATTTCTTTGGATAGCGCTCCTGGGTTTCAAAATCAACATAGAAGAGGCCGTAACGCTTTTCATAACCATTTGACCAAGAAAAGACATCCATCAGCGACCAGATAAAGTAGCCTTTGACATTGGCTCCATCAGAGATTGCATCTGCAATCACTTCCACATGTTTCTTAACATAATCAATCCGTCCATCATCGTAGACTGTTCCATCCACAAACTCATCTTTGTATCCGAGACCATTCTCTGTGATGTAGATTTTTTTGTAATTTGGATAATCTTGTTTCACGCGCATGATTTGATCATACAAACCTTGAGGATAGATAATCCAATCCCAGTCCGTACGTGGGACATAGTCAGGCGCTACTCGACGTCCAACTCCCTTAATCTGATACTTAGAGCTTCCTTTTTCACCCTTACCGTTATGAATGATTTCTGTTTCGCCATCAAAGGCTTGCATCCAATCACTCATGTAGTAGTTAATTCCAAGGAAGTCATTCAGGTCTTTTGCAGCTTCTAGCACAGCGAAGTCTTCTTCACGCAGATCTAAACTTCCACCATTGACTGCTAAGATATGGTTGACACCTTCCATGGTTTCTTCGGAATATCGTCCTAGATAAGTCGCGTCTAGGATAAACTTGTTATGGATAATATCTTCTAACTCAGCTGCACGGACATCTGCAGGATTATCTGGATCCAGAGGATACTTAGTAGGCAGGGCATGCACCACACCAATTTCACCCTTGTATCCCTTATCCTTGAAAAGTTTTACTGCACGCGCATGCGACACCATCATATTGTGATGAGATTGGAAGACTTTGGCAAGGTCGTACTGAATACCAGGAGGGAATTTACCAACCAAGTATTGACCATCACCGATTGGTCCAATTTCATTAAAGGTTGTCCAATAGTTTACTTCTGGGAATTCTTCAAAACAGAAAGCTGCGTAGTCTACAAAGTGTTCAATGTTTTCACGGTTTAAGAAGTCTCCATTTGAATGTAGAGCTTCTGGTGTATCAAAGTGATGAAGAGTTACAAAGGGCTCAACATGACGTTTGTGGCACTCTGCAAATAGATTATGATAGAACTCAACCCCCTTGTCATTAACCTTCCCATAACCAGTTGGAAAGATACGTGACCAAGCGATTGAAATACGGATACCATTGACACCATACTCTTCTGCTAGTTTGAGGTCAACTGGGTATTTGTGATAGAAATCACTGGCTGGTTCAGCAGTGTACCAGTAGTTATCTTTGAGGTATTTGTCCCAGGCAACTGGTCCTTTACCATCGGTATTGGTAGCACCTTCTGCTTGATAGGCAGCTGTTGCCCCGCCAAAAATAAAGTCTTTTGGAAGTGTTTTTGTCATTTGATTCACCTTTCAAGAAATAGAAATGAGATGGGGGTATAGTTGGGAGGAGTTCTTCCATCTCACTTCTTTGCTATTTACATTTTATTCTTCGAACTGCGCTTGAACAAAGGCAAGAGCGCCTTTTCCGTCACGAGTCAGTTTAATGTATTGGCCACCTTCTGTCTTGGCAAGTTTGATACCAAGTTTGTCGGTTTCGGCCTTCATGTCTTCAAAGTTTGAAGCTACTTGAGGAGCAAGGATAACCAGATCAAACTCAGGCAACATTTCACGGTGAGCTCCATAGCCACCAGCTGCTGCTTTAACAGGAACCTTGTACTCCGCAGCTGCTTTGTTTAGAGCATTTGCAAGGAGACCACTTGTTCCTCCGCCTGCACAGAGAACCAAGACATTGGTTTCTTCAGTGATTGTGTTTTGCGCTGCTTCTACACCAGCTTTTTCAAGAATAGCATCTGCTTTAGCAGTATTGAAGTTTGCAGCTACTTTTTCTTTCAATTCATCATTGGCTTTACCAGAACGCTCTTCTTCAAGGATTTGTTCATCATAAACCTTGAGGAATGGATAGTAAACGGCTACGTCAACAAGGATTAACAAAGCAGCAAGTACAAATGACAAGAATTGGAAGTTTGTACCGAGAACAATACCGAGCGGACCTGGTGTTGTCCAAGGAAGGTTGGCTGTAAATGAGTTCATGCCAAGCGTCTCAATAAAGAATTTAAAGATCCATACGTTTGCGATTGGAGCAAAGATAAATGGAATGAAGAAGATTGGATTCAGTACAAGAGGTGCACCAAACAAGATTGGTTCATTTACACCGAAAAAGGTAGGAACTACTGAAGCACGACCGATTGCACGGTTACGTTTTGATTTTGTTAACCACATGAACATGAATGGAACAACTAGTGTCGCACCAGTACCACCCATGGTAACGATAAACATTTGTGTACCAGAAGTAAGAATCTTGTCAGCGTGCATACCTTGTTGGAGAAGGTTCAAGTTGACTTCGGCATTTGCATAGGTAATAGCTGCGATTGCTGGTTCAACGATGGAAGGACCGTGGATACCAACAAACCAGAAGAAGGCAAAAGCACCAAAGATAATGGTAATACCTAGATAGCCATCAGCTGCAGAGAATAATGGTGCAAAGAATTTTCCAATTGATTCTGCAACGCTGGCTCCAACAAAATGACGAGCTAATAAATCAAGAGCATAAAGAGAAACCACTGATAGAGTGAATGGAATCACATCTTTAAAGACTTGTGAGATATTTGGTGGAACTTCGTCAGGCATACGAATAGTTACGTTGTTCTTAACACAAACCTTATAGATGGCTACAGTAACAAAGGCAGCAAGAAAGGCTGAAAGCAACCCTTTTGTCCCCAAGAATCCAGTAGCTAGACCATTTTCGATAGGATCAGCTGCCAACATCAACAAACCAACAATCGCTGCCAAAAGTGTTGACATATAGTTGATTTGATTGGTTTTTTCCATGCTACGGTTTACTGAGTCGGTCAATGACTTAGCTGTTGTACCAGCTACCAAGAGAGCTAGAATCCCCATTGAATAGCTATAAGGTTTCATGAGGAGATTAACAACATCATCAGACCATTTAAAACCCCATGAGTTAGGAACAAAGGCAATCAAGATAAAGATACTTGAGAAGAGAATAACTGGCATTCCAGCAATGAAACCATCACGAATAGCACGAAGATAGATATTACGAGACAGTTTTTCAAAGAAAGGCTTCCCTTTCTCGATAAATGAAATTAGTTTGTTCATTACTTAACTCCTCTCTTGTAGAGTTCGATTAAATGGTGCATCAAATCTTTTAGCAAGATAGTTGTCATCAAGTGATCCTGACCATGCATCATGGTCACACTATAAGCCAAATCCTCACCAGCTGCCTCCTTGGTCAATAGACTTGTTTGCGCGTGATGTGCTTCAGCAATGCAAGAACCAGCTTCTTCAACTAAGCTATCCGCTTTCGCGAAATCACCAGCTTCAGCAGCCTTCAAGGCTTCCAATAGTTTTGAACGTGCATCGCCAGCATAGGCTACGATTTCAAAACCTAACAATGTTACTTCTTCTCTATTCATGATAGAATTCTCCTTATGTATTTTTAATTAAATTTTTATGACAATAAACGTTGGATATGTAGAACTAGATAAACTCGTTCACTTTTATACAAATCAAGACCCGTATGTTGCGTAATCACATCATAGATCTTGGAACCAATCTCGAACGCTTTTGGATAGGATTGTTTAATATGATCTTCCATATCCAGAAGTGATTGATTATCATCTCTGGAACGGTCTAAATAATCCAAAAAATAGTTGAGATGAATCATAAAACGATCATAGAAATGATTATTCTCTTTGGTTCGTTGAATTGCATAACCCTTTAGCACTTCTTCAACATTCCTGAGAATTTCTTTCCTCTTATCAATCGACTCAACAACTTCCACTTCATTCTCACCTTCGGCATTGATAAAATGATAAGCAATCCGAATAATTTCGTCTTCAGGGAAATTTTCTGTCAACTTCTGACGATAGATTTCAAAGGCTTCCTTTGCGATTTGAAAAGCGACAGGATACTTAGTGGAAATATCTGGCAGATTACTATCCTTGTACCTTCCTTGTGCTAGAGCTTGGTAAGAGCAGTAAATATGATCTGTCAAGGTTACGTAGAGATACTCTTGAATCGGATAATGATATTTCTTTGATAGCTTATCAATGATTTCATAAGTCACTGTGATAAAATCAAGCGGAACATCTTTGAGGAGAGCCATAAAGTTTTCCCTAGACTCCTCTGTCTTCATCCGAAAGATTTTCTCAACTTGATCTTCAGAAATTAAATCCCCCTTCTTTTTCCCAAATGCAATCCCCTTACCAATCACAATCACTTCTTCTCCCTTATCATTTCTGACAAGAGAGACGTTGTGATTCATTGGATTTAGAATTCGATACATGGCAACCTCCTTTTATCTCTTAATGGTATATGAGTATAAAAAATGACCACAAATGAACTAGAAAATCTTTTGATCTCTAATTCACCTGTGATCATGCCTAATATTACTTAGTAACACTCACCTTGTATTAACTTGTGATTTAAGTATAGCACAAGTAAGTTTTTTTGTAAACCTTTACATTCAACTTTTTTTAAAATTTTTATTTAGATCAATGTTCCTAAGATTAGGGGGGAAAACTTATACACGTTCAGTCCATGAAGTTGCTGTTGTTTGAAGAACCTTGTTGAGTTCGTCAATGTTCTCAAATCCAGTTGTGCGTAGCCATTCACGAGCTGCTGCCTCACCATCTTTGATGTAGGCTTCAACTGATCCAGCCCAAGTTGCACGGCCGCAAAGAACACCGTTGAAGTTTGCGCCTGATTCGTGAGCAAAGACAAGGGTTTCTTGGAAGAGTTTAGCTGATACACCTGCACTTAAGTAGATGTAAGGAAGATTTGTTGCTTCGTCTTGCGCTTTGAAGAAAGCTGCTGCTTCTTCTCGTGTATGCACGATTTCACCATCACCAAAGCCTTCAACGTATTTCACATTGACTGGAACTTCCACTTTCAAGACGTCGATGTTGAAGCGTGGGTCTGAGAAGACCTTCATGGCACCGATAACCTTCTGTGGTTTCACTTTTGCGTATTCTGCAGAACCTGCATCAGCGATTTTTTCATCGTAAGCGAGGATTTCAAGGAAGAATGGAATGTCTTCTGCCACGCATTCAGAACCAATGCGTTCGATGTAGGCTTGTTTTTGTTGATTGAGTTCGTCAGAGCTGTCTACATCATAGTAAAGCAAGAATTTGACAGCATCTGCACCTTGTTCTTTGATGCGTTTGGCAGACCAAACATCCAAGCAGTCTGGCAAGCGTTTGGTGCTTGTTGTGTCGTATCCTGTTTTTTCATAAGCAAGGAGAAGACCAGCATTTGGAGCAAGCGCTTTTGTAGCTGGGAGACCATACTCAGGGTCGAGAAGCATAGAGGATGCGTATTTTGTCAATTCATCTGCAACCAAAACCTTGAGTTCTTCCATTTGAGTCACTGTTGGTTCTTCTGTTTGGTATTGAGCCATAAGACGTTTCAAAGCACCACGTTGGTCAAAGGCAAGAGCTGAGATAATGCCATTTTCATCTGAAAGTTTTTCTAAGCGTGCACGTTTTTGTTCTGTTAAAGCCATTTTATACCTCTTTTACTATTAATTGATCATATAGGGCTTGATAGTTGGCCATATTGACATGACCTGTCATTTTTTCTTGAGCGTTGAGCATACCAAGGACATTTGCCTTGATGAGGAGTTCTTGATCCGATTCCTTATGAAGAAGTCCTGATGAAATCCCTGCCACAGTAGAATCACCAGATCCAACAGGGTTCACTACCTGAATTCTTGGAATATCTACCTTGTAGAAAGTGTCACCATGTTTTGCAAAAGCACCATTTGCACCAAGTGAAACAATTATCCACTCAATCCCTGCAAATAGAGGCTCTTGAAGAACTTCTTTTAATTCATCCAAATCCTCAGAAACTTCTTTCCCAAGAAGCTGAGACAATTCTTCGTTATTTGGTTTAATAACTGTTGGTTTGTGTGGTGATTCAAGAACAGCCTGAAGAGCTGCACCTGAGCAGTCTAGAACAACTGGTTTGCCTGCTTGATTAGCAAGTTCTACTAAGCTTGCATAGTAGTCAACTGGAAGACCTGCTGGCAGACTACCAGAGATGGCTACTACTTCCACAGTGTCAAGAAGATTCTCGAAATGAACCAAGAAATCTTGCCCTTCTTGTTCCAAAACTTCAGGCCCTTTTTCAAGGATTTCTGTTTGGTTGTCTCCGTGGAGAATAGCGATACAGTTACGAGTTTCTCCTTGAATGGAGAAGAAACGTTTCGTTACTTTATCGTCAATATGCTCTACTAAAAACTCACCAAGTTTACCACCGACCAAACCAGTAGCAACAACAGAATCACCAAATTCTGAAAGCACTCGTGTAACATTGAGACCTTTACCACCAGCTGTCTTGGTCACGTCCACCACACGGTTGACAGTGTCAATTTTTAATTCATCCAAAGGATAAGAAATATCAATGGATGGATTCATTGTGACTGTTAAAATCATGCGTCACCTCTTAGTCGTGGTATTCACCGCGATCCCATTTTTCAAGGAATTCTGTAAAGAAGTTTGCATCTGCTTGATGAGCATTGTGAGTTTCAACGTGCTCAATTTTCGCAATCAATTTTTTGTTTTCTTCTGATGGTTTGTATTCAGCATTGATGAAAGCTTCAATGATATCACACATAAGCAGTTCACCAGTGATTTTACCACCAAAACCAATAACATTGGCATTCAATTGTTCTTTTGCATAAAGAGCTGTTGTCATATCACGAACCAAGGCAGAACGAACTCCTGGGACTTTGTTTACAGCGTTGTTGATACCAACACCAGTACCACAGATACATACCCCAAGATCGGCTTGACCGCTTGTAACGGCTTCACCAACTTTTTTACCAAAGATTGGGTAGTGAGTACGTGTGTGGTCATAGGTACCAAAGTCAATGACTTCATATCCTTTTGATTTCAAAAATTCTGAAACCGCCATTTTTTCATCTGTTACGATGTGGTCACATCCAATTGCAATTCTCATTAGTTATTCCCTCCGATTAATTATATAAATCTAATATCATTTATCCTTACTCAATAAAAATCAAGATTAGCTTAGGAAGCGAGCTGCAAGCATAACTGAGGTTAGCTAAAGTGAGCTGACAACAGATTATCTTGATATTTGAAGAGTATTAGCACATTTTGTTCAACATATCGACCCTAATTTGGTGACGACCACCGTCGTATTTACCGTTAACAAAACCTTTAGCAATATTTTTAGCCAATTCATCACCAACAAGTTGTGCACCCATAGTGATCATACGTGAGTTGTTGTGTCCACGAGTCATATAGGCTGAACGTTCATCTGAAACTTCTGCAGCAACCATTCCTTTGATTTTAGTTGCGACCATGAAAGGACCAGCACCATAAGCGTCAATCACGATACCAAGATTTTGTTCTTCTTTGTTCACTTCTGAAGCAACTGCAAGAGTCACATCGACAAAGTCTTGGCCTTCTGCTGTAACATCCACTACGTGGAAGTTTTCTTTTTCTAGGAAGTCTTTCACAACTTCTTTCAATCTTAAACCTGCAGCATCTGCACCGATAACAATAGACATATTGTATACTCCTTTTTATTTTTCTAGGCCAGTAAAGACTTTTATAGCTAGTATTATAATTACAAAAGGCTTTCTAGCAGTTTATTGACAACTTAATTGAATAAGCTGTTCGATAGCTTATCCAAGTCTAGGAAATCAAGTTCCTAGAAAGAAACTTTCTCCTCGAAAGAGAATATAACAAGTGATTATTTGTTTGTTACAAACATCATTTGTTGCTTACAAACATAATATACTCCTATTTATAGAAAAAGTCAACAGTAAATGTTTGTTTTTGTGGTTTTTTATCTAAAATATTTCAATATCAAAGCCAATCTGATCTACTTGACCAGGTTCTAGGAGACGAACATTCTTCTTATCTTCTAAATGATCTCCTTCTTCAAGAGATGTTGACAAGCCAGACCAAGGTTCAAAGGCAATGAAAGGTCCCTTATTCAAAGTTGACCAAATGATGAGATTTGAAAACTCTTGGAAGTGTACTTTTAATCCCTTCTCATGCTTACGAGAACGAAGGGCAATTGTTCTGGATTGCAACTCATCCAAAGTCACTGCATCAACACTAAACAGATCGTAACTTAGATCCACTTCCTTTTGCGAATCCAACCATGGACTTCTATCTTGGAAGTCTAACATTCCTGTTTCTGGGAAAGGACGTGGAACAGAGCAAGTCTCTTCTTTCTCAAACTCTAAATAGTAATCTTCATAAGTTTCGCCATCCAGCAGAGGACAATTAAATCCTGGATGTCCTCCTATAAAGAATGGCATTACTTTATTAGTTTCTCTATTGAAAACTTTGTATTGAGTACGAACAGTCTTGCCGGTCACTAGATAAGTGATTTCAAGGCGGAAATGATAAGGATAGTTCTGATAAGTATTCTCATCATCTTCGATAGCAAAGGTTACGCTGTTTTCTGTTTGATCAACTAATTCAAATTCTTTTTTACGGACCAAACCGTGACGAGGAATGGTTCCTTTCGTCTCCGTTCCATCTGCATGACTGTAGAAGGCTGTATCTTTTCTTAAAGAGCCACAGATTGGAAAAAGTACTGGCGCTTGTCCACTCCAGTAAGTGGCATCTCCTTGCCACAAATACTCAATGCCTTCTCGGTCCTTGATTGACGACAAGGCGCCACCTAAGGTTTTAAACTGGACCGTTAACTGGTCTGATTTGATTTCAATTACCATAATATTCTCCAACTATTTTTTAGATTTTTATATAAAAAACTAGGTTGCCACTCCCAATGTAGGAAATTAACAACCTAGTTTTCACAATTTACATTTTATAGGAGCGAATTATTTAGCATTTGCTGCGTATTCTTCGTTACGTTTGATCATTTGTTTTCTATACCAAGCAAAGATACCTACATAGAATACAAGGAAGACTGCTGCACCAAGGATTGCTTTGATATCACCTGTTGTAGCATTACCGATTGCCCAACCAAATAGTTTTTCAATTGGTCCTTCAAGAGTTGAGTGAGTAATCAATTGAGATTGGTTCACACCTTCTGGGAAGGCACCTACACCTTTAGCAAGTTCTGTTGCGAATGGTGCGATAAGAGTACCTGAAAGAAGGAAGAGAGGCAACAAGAGTGTTCCGAAGATAATCATACGGAGCAATTTACCACGTGTAACAACCAAGAGAGCTGGAGTCACACCCATAGCGATGATACCTGCAAGTGGCAAGATACCATTTCCGACATTAGAAAGAAGTACAGCTTCAATCAACATGATTGGTGCAAGTACGTTGGCACAAGCCCAGATTTCAGCACGACCAGCGATGAAAGGCCAGTCAAGACCGATGTTGAATTTACGTCCTTGAAGACGTTTAGTAGCAACGTTTGTAATACCTTGTGAAAGTGGTTCTACGGCTGCGATGAACCAAGATCCGATAAGTGAGAAGAGTTCCAAAGCTACACCGGCTGTCAAACCAAGAGACAACCAACCTTTAATAACAAGTTCCCATTTATCGGCTCCTTCTACACCAGCAACTGGGTGTGGAGTCCCCATCAAACCAATAACAATACCAAGGATGAAACCGATAAAGAATTTAGATCCCCAGAAACCGATTTTTTTGTTCAATTTTGCAGCGTCAAAGTCATATTTATCGAGACCAGGCAATACTTTATCAAAGATTTTATCCAAGACCATGATAACTGGGTTCATCATGTAGTTCATGTGAGTTGAAGTCATTGGTGATGAACTTGGTGCATTAAGAAGGTCGTCGAAAGTTGGTTTCATCAAATCAGAGTTGATGATTTTCAAAATACCTACAAGGACAACTGCTGCAGTTGCGATGAAGAGTGAAACCCCTTGGCTAACTCCATTGTTGTCTGCGTACCATTTGATCAAAAGACCAGTGATTGACAAGTGCCAGATATCGAAGATATCGACGTCAAGTGTATCTGTTTTCTTCATTGCAAGCATCACAATGTTGACAATCAACATTACAAGCAAGAAGTAAAGTGTCCATGCAGATCCCCAAGTGATGGTTGCAAGTGGTGCCCAACCAACGTCAGTGATGTTCAATTGAATACCAGTATTTTCAACGAATTTTGCAAGTGATGCTGAGAAAGCTCCGTTGAGCATACCGATGATAGCACCGATACCAGTAAGGGCGATGGCAAGTTTGATACCACCTTCAAGCGCTTTGGAGAATTTCACTCCAAATAGTAAAGCCAATACTGTCAAGATGATCAGCATGATGATAGGACCACCCATTTCCAAGACTGGCTTGAAAATCTTATTGGCTAGTTCGATAATGACATCCATAATAGTTCCTCCCGTTTTTTTAGTTATATGAATGTTAACAAGATAAAGAATAAACTAGCTTAGTCCGTGTTCTTTGATAGCTGCTTCAATATTGTCAAATACTGGAGCGCTCATCGCTGGAATACGGAACAAGATTGGTCCAGCTTCAATTACTGGAATACCAGGTTCAAAACCAAGGTCAGTTGCAGCGATTGGTGTAAAGATATCGTAGCCCTTGATAAGGTCTTCGTTTACATCTTTCACCATGACGGCATCACAGTGAACGTCATAACCACGGTTTGAAAGTTCTTCTTCTAGAGCACTTTTAATTTGGTGACTTGAGTTAACACCTGCACCGCAGGCAGCAAGAATTTTAATCATTTGGATTTCCTCCGATTTTTTTTAATAGACAAGATTAAGCGGTTGCTTCAGCAATGTAAGCATAAAGTTTTTCTGGTTCGGAAATTTTTGATAGATCTTCCAGATGTCCATTTCCTGTGAAAAAGTCCATCAACTGAGCCAGAATATTTGTTTGACTTGAACTTGAGTTGTTAATGATAAAGAAGAGTAGGGACACTGCTACTTCCTTATCAGGAGCAATCATATTGTGAAAAGTTACTGGTTTTTCTAATCGAACAACCACTACTTTCTCAGCTAGATTATGAACAATATCTGTATGAGGAATCGCTACATTTGGCAAGTCCTTTCCTAGAAATTCCATATCTAAACCAGTTGGAAATGACTTTTCACGCGTGATCAAGGCTTCACGATAAGTTGGAGTGACAATTTCTCGTTCTTCCAACAAGCTTGCTACCTGATCAAAGAGTTGTTCTTGATTATCCGCTTCTAAGCAAAACACCAGGTTTTTGTCAAAGAAATGATCTAATCCCATAACATTTTCCCTTCTTTCAATTATCTTTTATGCTATAAGTATAACACTATATGAAATCGTTGTCAATAATTTTTGTTTTATTTTGTTCATTTTTTTATAATTTTTGTTTCATTTAAAGAATACAATCAATATCAAACATTCTTGTTATAAAATACACAAAAAAAGAAGGCTCAAGCCTTCTTCTCATTCCTTACTCAATGGTAGATAAAATCTCTTCTAACTTATGGTAATCTTTTACACTATCAATTTCATAGATGCTATTTCCTTCTAATTCTTCGACATAGACATCCAATTCTTTGATATTATCCTTAACCATGTTATCCCAGTAGAGATCAACAAATTCCCCACTTTCGTAAGCTTTGTCAATAAAGCCAACAATCTTCTCAGCAGTTGGTGCATCCCAGAATGAAACTCCGCTCAGAATGCGACCAGCCTTGCTATCAACAATAATGTCTTGAACCTTGTAGTCATCACCATAAACTAAGAACCACTCGTTGGTACAGTCTTCGCGATAAACACTGAAATAGGTAGAACGTTTAAGATCGTTTCGAAACATATTTTTGAAAAGATAGTTATCTGCATCGATGACGTAGCTGTTTGCCAAATCTTCTTTTACTAGATAAAGTGAGTAAAAGTTATTGTAATCAGCATACTTGTCGTTAAAGACTAAACGAACACCATATTTTTCTTTTAGGTAGTCAAATTGTTCTTTGAGGTAACCGACAACGATGATAATCTCATCAATTCCTCTCTCTTTCAAAAACTCGATTTGGTATTCTACCAAAGGTTTTTGATTAACCTTAACCAAAGCCTTTGGGGTATTTTCAGTCATAGGGCGCAGACGAGTTCCTAAGCCCGCTGCTAAAATAATCGCTTTCACACGAATCTCCTTTATTCTTTAATAATAATATAAACACCAGCCATAACAATAAGTGAAGTGATGATTGTCAGCATATCTAGCGGTGCACCCAAGAAAATAACTGCAAATAAGACAGTCCAAACTACATAGCTCACATTCAAACCTGTCGCTTTCGCAGGTTGTAAGCGATTAATGGCGATATAATAAGCTAAGTAGGAAATCATGTTAAAGGCCGCAAAGACAAGCAAGAGGCCTAGTAACTGCCCATCTGCCACTTCTGCAAATGAATGGTGTGAAAAGAGCACAATCACAAGATAGGACAAGAATGAGGTTACTTGTCGGATTAACAAGGCTTCAATTTCACTTAAATCACTTTCCATAGCATAGGAGCTGAGAACACTTTCGCTCCCCCAGGCAATGGCACAGATAAGGGCACAAAGAATCCCAATGTAAAACGAGTTAACTTGTTCAACCTTATAGGTTTGAGCAATGATAGCTGCAATAATCAAGAAAACACCAAATACTGTATTCTTTGAAACCTTGTGTTTCAAAATGAAGAAGGCTAGAAAAACTGAAACTGCTGGATAGATAGCTGATACAGATGAAGCTAGTGAACTACCGATATATTTAACCGCATAAAGATTGGCCTGCATACCAATTGGTCCTGCTAGTAAAGCTCCGATTATAACACTCACATTTCGAATATTTAAGAAAATAGAGAGGCGAACTTTTCCTTCTTTTACCAAAAGAAAAGCTAACAAGATAAAGATACTCAAGAAATCATGAGCAGCAGCCACCACAAAAGGTGAGAGATTTGTAAAAATTGAAAAGATATAAGCACTAATCGTTAGACCTAATCCCCAGAAGATACCAGAGAGCAGACCAAAAGAAACACCATTTTTATTCTTCATCCTAACCTCCATAATAAGTCAAACCCTCGACAGCTCTTTGGTAACGGTTGATACCGTAATCTCCAAAATCAGCTCCTTGAGCTTCTTTGTACACTGTCCACAAACTCCAGATAGTATCTTGCAAGATTTTATAGATACGAATCTTCTCACGTGATACAGGCGTTTTGTCACTTTCATAGTAGGAAAGGAAAGCATCTTCCTCTTGCTTTGTAAATTCAGACTCTAAGAAAAGTGCTGCCAAGTCCCACATTGGATCATTCATGGAAGAGTATTCCCAGTCAATCAAATACAAGCGACCTTGAGGTGACTCGATAAAGTTTTCTGGTACTAGATCGATATGACAGGACTTTCTATCAACACCCAAATCAGCCAATCTCTTTTCTAGTGAAAATACATTTTTTCTAACAGCTTCATAGTTTTCATAAGGGATAGGTCCCTCAATCAAGGATTCATATTTGCTGATTTCCTCAAAAGGAGCAAATTCTCCTCTTAATTCTTTCCCTGAAGCGTGGATGGTTTGTAAAATTGGTGCAATCTTTTCAAACTTGGACTTGATAGATGTTGAATCAAGAGTTACTGCCGATTCGATGTATTCATTTACTTTAATCCCTGACTCAATATCAAAGAGGTAATTTTTAACATCTAAATCTAAATCCTCTAAAAGTTCAAGATTGTACTTTTCATTTTGACGATTGATGAGTTTTTCAGTCCCTTTACCAAAAAATTTCACAATATACTGTTTGTTGGTTGTTTTAACCAAATAGTTTTGGTTGGTCATGCCTCCCAGCTGTTCAACACTGAGTACTTCCTCTTCATCAGATAGTAAAGAAGAAATTTTTTCTTTGATGAGTTTCTCCACAATTAACCTCCATCTTCTACACTTCCCACTTGAATACTGTTTTAAAAGCAGTATTAAGGTCTGTAGCAAAGACACGATGAATGTCCTTGATTTCTCTCACGGGCTCTTCAACATAAAGGATATTCTTCAGACGATTCGCAAACTTTTTGACTTCCATCATTTGAATGGCCTTCTCAAAATCGACGCGTCCTGAACGAGACGATCCCACTAATAACAATCCTTTTTCCAAAGCATCTCGTGTATTGATATTAACCTTGTATTCGCTCACTCCCATCATGAGAATCGTTCCCTGTGGGCGAATATAGCGAATCAGGTCATTGATAGCTGGTCCTGTACCATCACCACCGCAACACTCAAATCCATGATCAAAGGTCAAATCCTCTGGGATATTATCAGTAATATAGCACTCTTTTGCAAAAGAGAAGAGTTCCAGTTTTTCCCAATGGCGTCCAATCACGATAATCTCTGCTTCTGGCAAGGTATAATTGATAATATTTGCAACCACAAAGGCTAAACTACCATCTCCGATAACAGCGATGCGCTCTCTCTTGCTATGAGCAAGATTTAAGAAACGATCCATGGCATGCATACCAACACTTACAAACTCGGTAATGGCAGCAACTGTATCTTCGATATCATTATAAGAAACGACTCGGTCTTTTGGAAGAGAGACAAATTCTCGCATAAAACCATCGTGACCACTAGATAGGAAGTAGGTTCCTGTCATGTAGTTCTCGTAGAATTCCTTGTCACTCTGCGTCGGCGGTTGATTGGGAATCATAACTACCTTTTGACCAACTTCATAAGTCCCAGTTGGATCTGAAATAACAGTCCCACAAGATTCGTGTATCATCGCCATAGGAAGCTTTTTAGCCAATATCTTTGGTTCGCGTTTCCCTTGATAGTAACGTTGATCTGCATGACAAACCGCCATATAATTTGGACGAATAAGGATATGATTCTCCTGATCAATGTCTTCTTCTTGATATTTTACATTGATAAACTTTGGTTTTGTCAGTTGATAAATTTGATTAATCATAGCCTTAGTCTTTCTCAATCATGCTTTTCGCGATTTTCAAGTCTGTCACAGTTGTGATTTTAAGGTTTGAATATTCCCCTTTAGCTAGGGCAACGTCTTTTCCTTTGATAACAAAAATCTTACATGCATCCGTCAGGATTTCCTTTTCTTGGTCAGATAGGGAACCATACAAATCCATGAAATCCTTGCAGCGGAATGTCTGAGGTGTTTGACCTTGATAAAGGTGAGCACGATTTGGAATATCCGTGATAAACTGACCATTAGTACTTTCAACAATGGTATCAACTGCTTCTACTACTGTGTCAACCGCATCATGATTTTGCGCCAGTTTGATATTGTCCTGAATCATGCGAAGTGTGATAAAAGGACGAACAGAGTCGTGAGTAATCACAATATCTTCTGGAGTGATTGGACGATAGGCATCAATAGCTTCTATAATCTTCTCAATACTGGTATTGCGATCGGCACCACCCTTGGTAATGATGATGCGATCCTTGTGAAGAGAAAGATACTTGTCAACTAGGTCCTCAGCGTGTGACACCCAGTCTCCATGAACTCCAACTACAATTTTTTCAATACTTGGTTCCAAAACAAATTTTTCAATTGTGTGGATCAAAATAGGACGATCACCCAACTCCAAGAATTGTTTTGGTAAATTACTGATTCCCATGCGTGTGCCAGTTCCTCCGGCTAGGATTCCTGCATAGATCATTTATATTCTCCTTTAGTTTATTCTAAAAAACTCATTACCATCTATTATATCACAATCTGTCTCCATCATGAAGAAAAGACAGAGTGTCATTTAGTCTGATCAACACACCATTTAAGGTGAAAAGTGAACAATGTATTACTAAATCCAGAAAGACCATAACAAACTAAGAAATAAAATTAGGTTATCCTCTATATTAGCCATCCAACGTTCGGTTAATATAGAGTTTTTTAGGATATAATAGAAACCTTAAAGAAAGCTTAAATGAAATTATTTGTTTAGCAAAGGATACTGGATGTCCATAGTAAATCTCTCAAAAGTTTTTTTAGGGAATCATTATAAAAGCTCATATATCTCATGAATTAAACAAATAATAGACTTTTGCCCCTAAAATTGATAAAATAAAAAAGAAAATAATAGAAAAAAGGAAACTGTAAACCGCCATGATGAACATGCAAAACATGATGCGCCAAGCACAAAAACTTCAAAAACAAATGGAACAAAGCCAAGCAGAACTCGCTGCCATGGAATTTGTTGGAAAATCTGCTCAGGACCTTGTCCAAGCAACTTTGACTGGAGACAAAAAAGTTGTCAGCATTGACTTCAACCCAGCAGTTGTAGATCCAGAAGATCTCGAAACACTTTCTGACATGACTGTTCAAGCAATTAACGCAGCACTTGAACAAATTGATGAAACGACTAAGAAGAAACTCGGTGCTTTCGCTGGAAAATTGCCTTTCTAATCCACAAAAAAAGAGAAACAAATGTTTCTCTTTTTTTCTTAGAAATCAAAGAATTCCATTGCTTTCTTTAAGAGTAATTCCGTATATTCCGGATCGTCTTGAGCCATTGTGACTTGTGACTGGACCATTTCAAGATCATCAGTAATCATGCCATCTGCGCCGAGACGAACTGCTTTATCAAATGCCTCCGAACCATTTACGGTCCAAACATAGAGTCTCTGATCAGTAGTCCAGAGTTTATTGACAAAGTATTCATCCAAAGTTGAGTACTCCATAGTGTAACCCGTTGCCTTGGTTCTTGGGAAGATACTGTTATAGGGGAGAATGAAGTAAACTGGAATTTCAGAATCATAAGTCAACACTTTATCAATCACATGGTAGTCTAGCGATTGCATCTGGTGTCCATATTTCTTGATAGTCGCTCCGTACTTTTCGAGGAAATGGTCCATCATTTGCGGACTATCTTTTTTACTGGTCTTAATCTCAATCAGCAATTTTTGGTTTAAAGCATTTGCACGCTCTAAATAGGCATCAAAGCTTGAAATCTTTGTTTGATAACCATTCTCGTAAATATCTGTATTTGTTAATTCATCCAGAGTCAAATCTTGCGGTGTAGCATTAATACCTGTTAAATTTTTGAGGTTAGCATCGTGCATCATCACGAACTGACCGTCTTTCGTTTCCTGCACATCCATTTCGATGAGATCTGGTTTTAGTTGAGCTGTTTTTTCTAAAGACTGCACAGTATTTTGAACACCGTTTTTATTACTTACTCCTCTGTGCGAAATCACTAAAGGTGTATTGGTATCTGGAGTTTCCAGATAAACGTAGCCTTCTATGGCAAAGATGATGCTTGCACACCCCATGACACCCCATCTCATCAGATGATCTTTCTTTCGCCTTGGCATAATCTCTAGTTCTTCTCCTGTCAGGAAGGAAACAAACTTCACTAGGAAATAAGTAAGGGTCATATAATGGAAATTTTTAATCAAGACAAAATTAATTACACCGAGAATCAAGGATTCTTTTTGAGTTAGATTATCCATCACTGCTTGCGCAAAAAGCAAGGGAATTAACAAACCAAAGAAGAAAAGATACGTTTTAATGATAATGAGCAAGAGATGCCAAGAGAAGAAAAGGACATTTTTCTTTGTCTTTTGGAGACTATATTTCACACCTTCTCTTACGGTCTTTCTTTCAAAGAGAATCTTAGGAAGGGCAAACATAAATCGGACAGAGATGTAGAGAAAGATCCAAGCGGATGCTATGATCATCAGACCTACCAGCCAATGTTTACCTTCCCAATAATTCACAATAAAATCAGGGATAATAATCTTGTTGAGGTAGTAGATTTTTAAAATCTTTCGGATGAACGGGAAAAGCATAGCAATGTAAAAAAAGACAAAGGCCATCTTACAAAAGCTCAATCGCTTAACGAATAGAAAGCTCTGGTGAAATACTTTTCTACTGTACTCGATTAAAGTTCTCTTTTCATGATAGAGAAGGTGGCGAGCACCGATAAACAAAAGACAAATCTGGAAATAAGCAACCAAGAGATTGATTGCAATTAAGATGAGAAAGGCTAAACTGATAAAAGGCGAGCCTTGTATAATCGCCCAAAAGTTATTGTAGGAGATAAACAAGTAACCTGTTTGTCTCAGAAGGATGCCAGCAATCCATGAATTCAATGGTAGCCAGACAAACTCAACCATCATAAATATCAAGAAAAATAGAAATAAAATCTTATCTAGGTTATAGTATATCTTCCTAAAACCTAGCTTCTTAGGTTTTTCAGGTTTCATAGGCACTCCTAGTCTAAAAATTGGGATAAATCTAAGCCACCGAAAGGATTATTCATAGAAAAACTACTCTGGTCTTCTATTAATAGCTTTCCTTCATCCGATTCCAAAAAAGCTTCGTAAACACGCGCCGTCATGCGGGCGTCTTCTAAACTGTTATGAGACTTCCCGTGAAAGCCTAAAAAATTCGCTACAGTTTGTAATTTAAGATTGGCTATGCCGTGTAGGTCAGAACTACGGCGTTCAAAAGCCTCCTCATATAAAT
This sequence comes from Streptococcus sp. 27098_8_51, assembly GCF_041432205.1. GTDB lineage: Bacteria > Bacillota > Bacilli > Lactobacillales > Streptococcaceae > Streptococcus. Next base: position 253,988 of record NZ_JAPVZE010000001.1, on the reverse strand, counting down.
CAACCTTATACTGGTCACGATAATCAATACCATGCTCCAAGAGAATAGGCAAATCACTCTTAGCTGCATTGTAACCAACAATAGGTAAGTCGCCAACAAATGCTTGAAAGTCCTTTAAAACTTGTTCTACTTTTGGCGCATCTTTCAAGGTTTCAGCTGTGATTCCAGTCAAACCATTGATAAAACTCTTCAATGGGGCTGTAGTATGAACATAAGAATCAAAAGCAGCACTTTCTTGTCCATCTTGAAAGCGGACTGCCGATACTTGAATTAAATGGGTAACCCCCTCGTGTTGATTGAATTCCAAATCAAAGGCGATATAATCTCTTAATTTTTCCATTATTTACCTCAATTACTACCCAAACTAAACTATAAACAATAAAAGAAGCCATTAGGTTAGTGAGTAACCCAAACAGCTTCTTTATTTTCCTCCAAAAAGGCGAGCAAAAAAGCCTTTTTTGGTTGCTTGGACTTCTTCTTTTGCTTGGTCCAACTCGAGTTTCAAGGTTTCTTGATCCTTCATGGCTTGAAGAGTTAACTGTTGCTGTTGGTCCAACTGTTTGTCCTTTTCAGCAATTTGTCGGTCTTTGATACGCATCTGTTCATCTTTTTCTGATAACTGGCGGTCTTTTGCCTTGAGTTGCTCGTACAAACGAAGAATTTCAGCATTTTTCTCATCAACCAAGATTTCCATCAGTTCACGTTGTTTGACATCATCACTGACAGGCTCATCTTCAAAAATTGTTTTTTTGTAGATTTCTTCTAGCTTGATCAAGCCACTTCGAGTAACTACAGTTACACCTTTGTCATTTTTTTTCGTGTCCTCTTCTGGAAGTTCTTTGACACGATTGTTGATTGCTTGACGAGATAGTCCTAAGACCTCTGCAATCTCACTGACGGTCATTTCAATACTCATAATATCCTCTGAAACGTTTTCTAGCTTTTCTTTATTTAAATCTTATCATAAGCTAGATAAACTGTCAAATTTCCGCTTAGTCTAAAGCCTTTAAAAAGGCTAGTAATACTTGGGCAGAACGACGTCCAGCTTCGATAATAAACTCATCAAAAGAGATAGAGGCTTCGTGATTGGCATTGTCACTCATGGCACGAATGACTAGGAAAGGTAGGCCAAGAGCCTGAGCTGCTTGTGCAATAGCAGCCCCTTCCATTTCAACTGCTAAAACATCCGGAAAGTGGGTTTTGATACTAGCAATCTTATCATCTCCAGCTATAAAACTGTCTCCTGTAGCAATCAAGCCTAGGTGCCATGTCTGTTCTAACTGAGATAAGTTTTCTTTAATCCTAGCGATAAATTTCTTATCGGATTCAAAGTAAAGAGGTTGACCAGCCATTTGGCCATAAGCATAGTCAAAAGCAGTCACATCCACATCATGATAAGCTAACTTATCCGCAATCACTACATCTCCAACAGCAATCCCTTCAGCAAGAGCACCTGCTGATCCTGTATTGATGATAGCTTCTACTTGAAAATGGTCAGCTAGAATAGCTACACTCATAGCCGACATGACCTTTCCAATCCCACTCTGAACTAGAACGACTTCTGTATTGCCAACAGAGCCAGTGTAGTAAGTATTTCCGAGGACTTGGACTTCTTGAGGTTTATCCAAATTCTGAGTCAAATATACGAGTTCTTCTGGCATGGCAGCAATGATTCCAATTTTCATTTCAAGTCCTTTCAATTACAAGAGTTTCATCGCTAAAATTAACAAAATCAAAAGTAGGATGACTGCAAACAAGATACGATTGAGTTTCGAATTAAAAACATTTCTCTTAGTGTTCTCAATGCGGCGACTCTTATGAATTGTTGGTTCTACTTCGATTGTAAGTGTATCTTGACTAAAACCGTGGTCTCTAGAGCGTGAATAACCAAAATGTTGTGAAGATGTTGGTAGGATCTTTGTTTCCTCATCATCTTGAAGAGGTGGTCCTGAGATTTTCTCACCACGATTGGCACGTTCAATCATTTCGTCTGTTAATAAAGGTTTTCCCATGGGTTTCTCCTCTATTTCTTTTGTAGTTCCCAGTACTGAATCGCCATAATGGTCTTGGCATCACAGATATGACCTGACTGGATCAGGTTCTTGGCTTCCTCTAGACTTACTTCTAGGACTTCCAAGGTTTCATCATCATCTTGTGGGCGAGGATTTTCCACCTTGACCAAATCACTAGCGAGGTAGAGTTTTAGTTTTTCATTACAAAATCCAATCGCAGAATAGAAATCGTACAACAGTTCTAACTTACCAGTGTAGGCAACTTCTTCTTCCAATTCACGAAGGGCCGCCGCCATTGGATCAGCATTTTCACCAAGTTCTAGTTTACCAGCAGGAATCTCATAAGAAACCGCCTCGATAGCCTTTCGGTATTGCTTAACGAGAACGATTTTATCCTCGGCTGTCACAGCTAATACACAAACAGCTCCATTGTGAAAAATCAAGTCACGTTGGGCAGTCCCCTTTCCTTCTGGTAGTTCCACCTGGTCTTGTACTAGTTTGAAAATAGGACCTTGATAGATTTCCTTCCGACTAATCGTTTTTTCTTCAAATTCCATGACAAACTCCTACTGGTTCTTTGGATGATGAGGTAAGCGTGTTGCGTACTCGTCTTTGTTAACTTGTCGTCCACGGCCGATAGCAATGGCATCAGCAGGAACATTCTTGGTAATGGTTGAACCCGCTCCAACCAGAGAATTATCCCCAAGTTCTACAGGAGCAATAATAGTTGAGTTTGATCCAACAAAGACATTATTGCCAATGACAGTTTTGTATTTATTTTTGCCATCGTAGTTGACTGTAATAGTTCCTGCACCAAAATTAACGTTGCTACCCACTTCACAGTTTCCAATATAAGTCAAATGACCTGCCTTGGTATTTTCACCGATTGAAGAGCCTTTTACTTCAACAAAATTTCCAATGTGAACTTGAGCAGCCAGACTTGAACCTGGACGGATATGGGCATAAGGACCAACTGTCACACCGTCCGCAACACTACTTTCCTCAATCATAGAGTTGGTAATCACAGCTCCAGATCCAATGGTGCTATCTACAATACAAGTTCCATTTGTTAAAATAGTCTCCGCACCAATCTTCGTTTGACCTTTTAAGGTAACGTTGGCTTCAATTTGGACTTCGGGAGCAATCTCAACATCAATATCAATGTAAGTTGCTTCCGGATTAACAAAGCTAACACCATTAACCATGTGCTTTTGATTGATACGGCGACGCATCACTGATTCCGCAGTCGCAAGAGCTACACGGTCATTTACGCCAAGACTTTCATCAAAATCCTTGAGAGTATAGGCACCAACCTTCTCACCCGCATTACGGAAAATACCAATCACGTCAGTAATATAATACTCACCTTGTGCATTGTTAGTGTTGATGTTTTTAAGGGCTTCAAAAAGACGTTCATTGTCAAATACATAAGTTCCTGTATTGATTTCCTTAATTTGCTTTTCAAAGTCTGTAGCATCTTTCTGCTCCACAATGCGAAGAACTTCATCATTATCATTGCGAACGATACGACCATATCCAAAAGGATCAGCTGCTTCAGCTGTTAAAATCGTCGCAACATTTTTGTGATTGATATGGAAATCCAAGAGGTTTTTCAAGCTTTCACCTGTAATCAGAGGAGTATCTCCAGCGATAACCAAGGTGTGGCCTGTACGATTTTGGAGAATAGGCTCTGCCATCATGACAGCATGCCCAGTTCCTAGTTGTTCTGATTGGTTAACAAAGTCTGTCTGACCGGCTAATACTTGCTCAACTAGCTCAGCCTTGTGACCAACTACAGTAACTGTTTTTTCAGGTTGAATAGCACCAACGCTACGAAAAACATGTTCCAACATCGAAATTCCAGCTACTTTATGAAGTACCTTTGGAAGATCTGATTTCATGCGAGTACCTTTACCCGCTGCTAAAATAATGGCATAATTTGACATAATCTTCTCTTTTCTCTAGAAATTCCCTTATATTATACCATAATTTAGTTTCTTAGGAGTAAACAAACAGAGAAATAGGGAAAAGACGCCCATATATTCACTTTTTCCGATGTTTTCTTTGATTTTTTTATCTATTTACGTTAAACTATTTAAATATGAGAAAAAAGATTCATCCAGCTATTATTTTTACTTTATTTACTATATTTATAGCTATTTTGATCCTCAATAGACCAACTTATGAAGACCATCCTGTCAAGTCAAAACCCAATGCAGTCCAGGTTGAAAATCAGGCCTTGCATAATCTTGACAAACCTATTATTGACGTCTCTGGCTGGCAAATACCTGAGGAAATCAACTACGATACCTTATCTCAAAATATTTCTGGTGTTATTGTTCGTGTCCACAATGGGGCTCAGCATACTGAAACAAATAATGCCGCCTATGCCAATGGTGTCGATAAAGCCTATAAAAATCATATTTCAGAATTTCAAAAGCGGAATGTTCCAGTTGCTGTTTATGCCTATCTAGCAGGTACTGGTAAGGAAGAAATGGAAAAAGCTGCTGAGGTTTTCTACAATGCTGCTTCTCCATACAACCCTAGTTACTATTGGCTCGATGTTGAAGAAAAAACAATGTCTGATATGAACGAAGGTGTTGAAGCTTTTAGGGCTAAACTAGAAGCGCTTGGCGCCAAAAATATCGGAATTTACATCGGTGTTTATTTCATGCAAGAACATAGTATCAATACAGACAAGTTCTCTGCTGTCTGGATTCCATCTTATGGAACGGATTCAGGTTACTTTGAAACCACGCCTAATACTGATTTAGACTATGACCTCCATCAGTATACTTCAAAAGGAAGAATTGCTGGATTTGAACATCATTTAGATATTAATCTCATTTCTACCTTGAAGGAAAAAGAAGAAACCTTCAGAAAACTATTTTTAAGACCATAAGACAAGTGAAAATTGCTCTCTTTTTCACTTGTTTTTTCATTTTCTTCTCGTCTGTGTTATAATTGATAGAATAGAGAAAGAATTTTATGAAATTGAGGATTTTATGATGTTTTCATGGATTGCAAGAGTTATTAAGGGAATAGTCATCGCCTTAGGATTTATCTTACCAGGAATTTCTGGCGGTGTTTTAGCAGCTATTTTGGGAATTTACGAGCGAATGATTAGCTTTCTGGCTCATCCCTTTAAGGATTTTAAAGAGAATGTCCTATACTTTATCCCAGTAGCAATCGGGATGTTGCTAGGCATTGGTTTGTTTTCTTATCCAATCGAGTATCTGCTTGAAAATTACCAGGTCTATGTTTTATGGAGTTTTGCTGGAGCCATCATCGGTACGGTTCCTAGCCTCCTTAAAGAATCTACTCGAGAATCTGATCGTGATAAGATTGACCTTGTCTGGTTCTGGACCACCTTTATCCTTTCAGGTGTCGGGCTCTACGCGCTAAACTTTGTTGTTGGTTCTCTCAGTGCTAGTTTCGCTAGTTTCATCTTAGCGGGTGCACTTTTAGCTCTTGGTGTCTTGGTGCCTGGTTTAAGTCCGTCAAATCTACTCTTGATTTTAGGACTGTACGCTCCAATGCTAACTGGTTTTAAAACCTTTGATTTATTTGGTACCTTCCTTCCTATCGGAATTGGTGCAGGTGCAACCCTCATCATTTTTTCAAAATTAATGGACTACGCCTTGAACAACTACCACTCCCGTGTTTATCACTTTATCATTGGGATTGTGCTGTCAAGCACTCTCTTGATTTTGATTCCAAATGCTGGAAATGCTGAAAGTATCCAATATACTGGACTTTCTATTGTGAGCTATGTTCTCATCGCCTTCTTCTTTGCGCTTGGAATTTGGCTTGGTATCTGGATGAGTCAATTGGAGGATAAGTATAAATAATGGCAAAGAAAGTTAAGATTAAGAAAACCTTGGTCGAACAAATCTTGACCAAGGCGGGTATTGACCATACTGGTATTCAGATCAACGCGCTTGAGGGTGAACTTCTTTCGGAATATGATCGAACTCATATCTTTAAAACCTTGGCTCTATTAGGGGACAAAACGGGACCAATCATCGGAATCGTTCCCATAACAGAACACCTCGCTGAGAAAAAACTAGCAAAGGTTTCTGGTAATAAAAAAGTGAGCATGATTCCACAAAAAGACCTAGAAAAAACGACAGGCTATATTCATGGGGCTAATAACCCCGTCGGCATTCGCCAAAAACATAGTTATCCTATTTTTATTGATCAGACTGCTTTGGATTTAGACAAAATGATTGTCTCTGCTGGAGAAGTCGGGCACAGTATCATCATCCGACCTCAAGACTTAGCCAGCTTTGTAAAAGCGGACTTCGCTGATATCTTGGAGGAAAACAACTGATGAAACTCTATTTTGTCCGTCATGGTCGGACTGTCTGGAATCTTGAAGGACGTTTTCAAGGTGCTAGCGGTGACTCTCCCCTTCTTCCAGAGTCCACTGACGTTTTAAAACAACTGGGGCAGTATCTCAAGGAAATTCCTTTTGATACGATTTATTCTAGTGACTTACCCAGAGCAGTTAAGTCTGCTGAAATAATCCAAAGTCAACTCCAGTCCCCTTGTCCTTTAAAGAGCATTCCTGACCTACGTGAATGGCAACTTGGCAAACTAGAGGGATTAAAAATCGCTACGCTTAATGCCATCTACCCAGAACAAATAAAGGCCTTTCGCTCTAATCTAGCTCGGTTTGATACGAGGATGTTTGAAGCCGAATCTCTCTACTCTACGACTCACCGAACCATTCAGTTTATCAAATCTCTGAAAGGAAGTCCGGCTGAAAACATTCTGATCGTTGGTCATGGGGCAAATCTCACTGCTAGCCTTCGTACTCTATTAGGCTATAAAGAGGCTCACCTCCGCAAAGAAGGAGGCTTGGCCAATGCTAGTCTGACAGTTTTAGAGACCGATGATTTTGAAACCTTCACTCTGGAAAGATGGAATGACACTTCCTATCAAGAAAAATAATGGAACTTGATCTTAATAGTCAAGTTCTTTTTAGTTTTCAAAGAATATCCGTGAATTTCTCTGCTATTTATGATAAAATGGGAGTATCGCAAAAAATGACTCATCGTATCAAATTTTGAGTAAAATTAGGAGGAACCCATGTCTACAGAACATATGGAAGAACTAAATGACCAGCAGATCGTTCGCCGTGAAAAAATGGCTGCGCTCCGTGAACAAGGAATCGATCCCTTCGGAAAACGTTTTGAACGTACTGCTAACTCTCAAGAACTAAAAGACAAATTTGCAGAACTTGATAAAGAACAATTACATGAATTAAACGAAACTGCTACTATCGCTGGACGCTTAGTAACTAAACGTGGAAAAGGAAAAGTTGGCTTTGCCCATCTTCAAGACCGAGAAGGTCAAATCCAAATCTACGTTCGTAAAGATGAAGTTGGTGAAGAAAACTACGAAATCTTCAAAAAAGCTGACCTTGGTGACTTCCTTGGTGTCGAAGGTGAAGTCATGCGTACAGATATGGGAGAACTTTCTATCAAGGCAACTCACATCACACACTTGTCTAAAGCACTTCGCCCGCTTCCTGAGAAATTCCACGGTTTGACTGACGTTGAAACAATTTACCGTAAACGTTACTTGGACTTGATTTCTAACCGCGAAAGCTTCGAGCGTTTTGTTACTCGTTCAAAAATCATCTCTGAAATCCGTCGTTATCTAGACCAAAAAGGTTTCCTTGAAGTGGAAACACCTGTTCTTCACAATGAAGCTGGTGGTGCTGCTGCTCGTCCATTTATCACCCACCACAATGCCCAAAACATTGATATGGTGCTTCGTATCGCGACTGAGCTTCACTTGAAACGCCTTATCGTTGGTGGTATGGAACGTGTTTATGAAATTGGCCGTATCTTCCGTAACGAAGGAATGGATGCTACTCATAACCCTGAATTCACTTCTATCGAAGTTTACCAAGCTTATGCAGACTTCCAAGATATCATGGACTTAACTGAAGGTATTATCCAACACGCTGCTAAATCAGTTAAAGGTGATGGTCCTGTTAACTACCAAGGAACTGAAATCAAAATCAATGAATCATTTAAACGTGTTCACATGGTGGATGCTATCAAGGAAATTACTGGTGTAGACTTCTGGCAAGACATGACTTTCGAGGAAGCTAAAGCTATCGCTGCTGAGAAGAAAGTTCCAGTTGAAAAACACCACACTGAAGTTGGTCACATTATCAATGCCTTCTTTGAAGAATTTGTCGAAGAAACCTTGATCCAACCAACCTTTGTCTATGGACATCCAGTAGCAGTATCTCCACTCGCGAAGAAAAATCCTGAAGATGAACGCTTTACTGACCGTTTCGAGCTCTTTATCATGACTAAGGAATACGGTAATGCCTTTACTGAGTTAAACGACCCAATCGACCAGCTTAGCCGTTTCGAAGCCCAAGCAAAAGCTAAAGAACTTGGTGACGATGAAGCAACAGGTATTGACTACGACTACATTGAAGCTCTTGAATACGGTATGCCACCAACAGGTGGTTTGGGTATCGGTATCGACCGTCTCTGCATGCTCCTCACTGATACAACTACTATCCGTGACGTATTGCTCTTCCCAACAATGAAATAGTACTCTTCGAAAATCTCTTCAAACCACGTCAGCGTTTCCTTGCCGTAGATATATGTTCCTGACTTTGTCAGTCTTATCTAAAACCTCAAAACAGTGTTTTGAGCAGCCTGCGGCTAGCTTCCTAGTTTGCTATTTGATTTTCATTGAGTATAAGCTCTTATCCTCTGGTACTTGCCAGAGGATTTTTCGATGAAAAAAGAGACTGAGGAAAAACTCAATCTCTTTTCTTATTCTTGATTTTTAACTTGACTGGTGGCTACATCTTCCCCAAACCATCTCTGGCTGATTTCCTGGAATTTTCCTTCTTGGTATAGTGAGATAAAGGCTTGGTTCAATGCAGCTAGCAAAGTTTTATCAGCAGGTCTCACACCCACTGCAAAAGCTTCACTTTCAAAGCCAGCTGAAAAGACATTGTAGTCATTTAAAATCCCTTCAGACTGGAGGTAGTAATTGGCATATACTCGGTCAATCAACAGGGCATCAATCCGATCATTTTTTAAATCAATCAAGGCTTCATTGAAACTTTGGTATTGATTGGCTTTCTGGTCTTTCACTCGATTCTTGAGTAGTTCTGGTTGTCGTTCAAAATTCAAATAGCCAGAAGATCCAGCCTGGGCCCCTAAAACTTTGTCAGTCATATCCTGAATTGAGTGGATATTTTGAGACTTTTTAGAGACCAAAACTTGTTGATTTTCCATGTAAGGAATGGTAAAAGCAACCTTCTCTTTCCGTTCATCTGTAGCTGTATAGCCATTCCAGATGGCATCAATGGTACCATTTTGTAGCTCGGTTTCTTTCATATCCCAGTCGATGGGTTGAAATTTAATCTGAATTCCTAGCTTTTCAGAAACAGCTTGGGCCAGGTCAATATCAAAGCCTGCATACTGGCCATTCTTTTCCTCAAATCCCATGGGAACAAAGGTATTGTCAAAGCCAATGGTAATGCTTCCCTGTTTTTGATATTTGGCCCAATTATCCTGATTTGGATCACTTGCCTTTTGAGTACAAGCCGTCAGGAAGAAGCTAAAGAACAGAGCAAGTACAAGGGCAATTTTCTTTCTCTTCATAGGCACCTCCTAGTCCTACTTTGGATCAACCTTAAGGATCTGATCAGCAATGTTTTCCGCAAACTGAAGATCGTGGGTCACAACAATCTGAGTCATCCCACGCTCTTTATTTTGAAGGATAAGTTTTTCTACTTCTAATCGCAATTCTGGGTCTAAGGCTGATGTAGGCTCATCATATCCAATAATTTCTGGGTTAATCATCATAGCACGTGCTAAGGCCACCCGTTGTTTTTGCCCACCTGAAAGTGAGAATGGAAAGGCATCTGCATGTCCAGCTAACCCAAGTTGTTCTAACAAACCACGCGCCTTCTTCTCAGCAACTTCCTTCTCCATGCTCATTGTTTTTATAGGCGACAGAGTTAAGTTATCTAGAACTGACAAATGTGGAAAGAGTTGAAAATCTTGGAAAACAAATCCCAGAAGATTGCGCTTTTCTAGTTCGTCTATAGCTAGCGATTCGCCGTTATAGTAGATTTCTCCAGAATCGATGGTTTCTAATCCAGCTAGCATACGTAATAGGGTTGTCTTTCCGCCTCCTGATGGACCTACGATTGCAAGGATTTGCTTTTCAGGAATTGATAGGCTGAAATTGGTTAAGATTTGTTTGCCACCAAAGGCCTTGTTGATGTTTCGTAATTCTAACATAGCAATCCTCCTATCTGTAATAACTGTACTTCTTCTCAAGTTTTTTCGCTACAATGGTTACAAGACCAATCATAATCAAATAAATCGCTCCAGCTAAAAACATAGGAACAAGACTAGCATCTCGATTGGCTGCTGTCCGACTTGCCAAAATCAAATCTGAAATCCCAAGGGCATAAACCAATGAAGTATCCTTGACCAAACTCATGATTTCATTAAAGACGCTCGGTAAGACAATCTTTGTAACCTGAGGCAAAATAATATAGCGCACTGTGTCAAAAGGACTAAACTTCAAGACCTTAGCAGCCTCATATTGACCTTTAGGTATGGTTTCAATCCCTCCACGAAAGATTTCTGCAAAGTAGGCTGCATAGTTCAATACAAAAGCGATCACAGCAGCAGGCAAACGATCTAAACGTATCCCAATGCTAGGGAGAACATAGTAAATAAAGATTAATTGCAAGAGCAAGGGAGTCCCTCGCATCACCCAAATATAAAGGTCAATCAGATAATGGAGGGGTTTCCAACGAACTTGCAAAGCAAAGGCAACGACAATACCTAAAGGAATTGAAAAGATCAAGACCAGAGCAAAGACTTGAAGAGTCATACTTGCACCATTCAATAAACTTGGTAATATCTCAAACATATAAGACATACTGCACCTCCTAAAAATTATTGTTCCTATTATAGCATAAATAAACAATTTAGCAATGGTTTTTGTAAAAAAATTCTATAATTCTTGAACTATACACCTTTATCTAAGAAATCCGTGCGAAATATCATCTTAAAAAATTAGAAGAATTATAAGGATTCTAGACGAGAATATAGGTTTAACTTCTAGTTCTGAGAGGACCATGATCAAATTTTTTTATCAAATATCTATAAAGATTTCATTGATACAGAACGCTGTTTACTCTCATTCACTTCTTACCTCTAAAGATATAAAAAAAGAACCACTTTATAAGAATAGTATCATTTCTACTATCCATACAAGTGGCTCTTTGATGATGCCATAGCAAAGGCATCAAGATTTTTCAACTAGATTATTTAACTTTTTTGAAACGGAATAAGAGAATGGAACCAAACGCAAGTACTACTCCTACAACAGTAAGCAAGATAGTCATTTCAGATGTACCAGTATTTGGTAGTTCTTTATTTTCTTCTGGTTGTTTAGGTTTGTTATCTGAAGAACCTGGAGTCTCAGCAGCATAAGTATTTGTGATGGTTGGATTATTACCTGTAACTGTTGCTACAAGTTGACCTTGACCATTGTCTACAACTTTTACTGTTACTGTATAAGCATTTTTATCATAAGTTACACCAGTTTCATTACCAGCTTTTTCAGTGATTGTGTATGTGTGAGTTCCTGCAGTAGTGTATTCAATCGCTGGGAAAGCAACTGTTCCGTCTGCAGCATTCTTAGCTGTAGATACAAGTTTGTCGCCTTCTTTCAATTCAAATTCATATTTATCTGCCTCAAGAGGTTTACCATTTAGGACTTTTTTAGCAGTAATTGAAGTTGTTGCAGATTTAGCAGAATACGAATTTACAAAAACTTTATTGTCATATTTAACACTTGCAAACTTCTCACCATAAACATCTGTCACAGTAACTTCTGCGTTAATAGTCTTATCATCGTAAGCAAAACCTGGTTTTTGATCATTAACTTCTTTGATCTGATACTTATAAGTACCCACTGTAGAGAATTTAACGGCTTTAAATTTCACTTTGCCATCTTTATCATTCTTAACAGTTTCAACAACTGATCCGTTTGGATCAAGTAGTTGGAAGCTAAATTCTTCAGCAGCTAAGTCTTTTCCTTTTAACTGCTTAGAAACCTCAAATGAAACTTCTGTAGAACGTGAACCTGAACTAATACCTTCAGTTGTGGTTAATGGTGCAAAACCTTCTACATCAAAGTTTTCAGTTGAAGTCGTAATTTTAACGTTATTGAAAGCTTTCTTTGTTGTATTATCAACTGGTGCGGTGATACGAGTCTTATAAACTACATACAAACCTTGGTTGGTTAGATCACCATTACCATTTGGAGTAATAGTGAAGTGATTAGAATCTTGAACAACAATGTGACTTGGATTCAAAAGAGGATGATGCTCATCCTTACCCCATTCAGTAAAGTAGTAACCTGTAATCTCACTAGCTAATACTTGTCCTTCAGGGATTGTATCTTGAATCGAAACACCTTCATAAGGATTAGCATATTTGTTTACGCGAATATACCAATTAATATAATTTGGATCGTTCGTATCTTGAACTCCCCATTTAGTAAATCCTGTTGGATCCTCATCTGGAACAATACGAGTCAAATTGTATACTCCTGCTCCAGGGATATCGATTGGATATGATTTATTGAGTTCAACATTATCAGCCCATACAACAGTAAATAAGGCCGAAATTTGTTTCTCTTCAGGTAAGTTAGCAAAATAATCTTCGTTTCTTACCGTCACAGTCGCTGTATTTGCAGACTTATTTGTCGTTAACTCAGCAACCTTAGTGACTCCATCGTTACCAAAGATTTCAGTAGTTGAATCTGATTCAATTTTGAATTCATTTGGAACTTTATAAACCATAAAGTCACCATTCTTCAACGTTGTTGAGTTGTCGAATTTGTAAGTGGTTTGAAGGTAAAATTTCCCTTCACCATACTCTGCACCGTCAACTAACTTATTATTGTTAATTGTCGGTACTGTCGTTAGCGTATAGCTACTAGATGGTAGTTCAGCAGCTTTAACCACATTGCTAGTTCTTAGTACTGGGATAAATACTGAAGCTACTAACAATAGCGCCATGAATGCATGAGAAAGTTTTTTATTAATCTTTTTCACAACATTTGCCTCCTTTATTTTTGGGGATAGATTCCCCTATTTATTATTATATATTCTTATATAAATTTGTCAAGTATTTCATAGTAGTTCAATGTTCAAATCATACCTTTAAACTCTTATTTTATAGGGTGTAGCAGGGTTTCATCGTTCAAAACTTCATCTAAATTAGCTATAAGAAATTCTAACATTTATATTATATTAGTAAAAAAGAAAAGACCTCTGAGGTCTTTCAAATCATTCATTTAAAGTCATTCGTTTCTGTTAATAAGATTTTAAAAAAATTAGAAATCCTTAAAGTGTCTCTATGAGTTCTTGCATCTGAACATCATCTGGAACGAGTTTTAAATAAGCTTCAGCTTGCACTTTGGCTTCTTCAAAATATCCCAATTCACGCAGGAGATAAGTATACTGCTCAAGAAACTCAGGATTATCCTTGAGGTCAGACGATAGTTGTTGATAGAGCTCATAGGCCTTATCTAAATCCTCAATTTTCTGATAAGAACGGGCAATCATCCACTTGGTCAAGAGATTTTCAGGTTCTTGACTTTGGAGAGCGATAATGTCCTCAAACCGTTCTTGTTCCATATAAATGGTTGCAAGGCGAAGGAATATTTCTTCTGTATCCTCTGCATCTTCTTTAGCAGTAAGGAGAAACTGCTCCGCACTACTAGGATCATGTAATTCATACGAAAACTGAGAAGCAGCTAGTAAGAGCCGAGTTTCAAATGGATTTTTCTCCAAACCTTGTTTAACGATACGAAGTGCCTCTTCCACCTGATGTTCCTTATGCAATGCTTGACTGTAGCCATACTCATATCCTTCAAAATCAGGTGAAATGGTATCAATCTGCTTAAAGTAAAGAACAGATTTTTGATACTCTTCTTGGTCAAAGTAAAGACTAGCCAGTTCAAAGGCAGTTTGGTCATCGTATTCTAATTCTAAAGCTTTCTCTAAGAATTCAGTTGCAGCTTCAAACTTACCTAACTGGGCATAAGCATAACCAATTCGTTGATAGGTTGAGACACCCGTTTGCTCATAGATGGAGCGATTGTCTAATTGAGCATAGCCCTGAATAGCTTCCTGATAATTCCCTAACTCGCTATCCAACTCAGCCAAACCAAAAACTAATAAGGCATCGTCTGAGTAGTTTAGGGCTTCCAGTAACTTTTCACGCGCTACATCTGTCAATCTTTCCAATTGATAGAGGTCTGCCTTCAAGGCCAAGGCCGATACGTACCAGTCACTTTCGGGTGTGATTTCCTCAAGGTAAGCAAAGGCTTCCTCAACATTGCCATCCTCACTAGCAATGCTGGCTAAGTTCAGATTCACTTCTGGAAATTCTGTAACGATATGTTGGTAAATTTCTTTTGCTTGAGGATAAAAGCCAATTCCCTCTAGATAGCTTGCTAGTTCGTAAAGAACTTCACTTGAATCTGTTTCGAGGGCTTTGTGAAAATACTGATCTGCTTTGGTTAAATCCTGTTCATCCAAAGCCTGGAGCATGCGTTGACTATTGTTCACTCTTGATTTCCTCCCCTTCTTCTTCATACAAACCGCTGACTTTTTTATACCAGTTAAAGATAGCTGAGATAACGACCTTGGCAGAGGCATAGACTGGGATTCCCAGCAAGACTCCCCAAATACCAAACATAGACCCTGAAGTTAGGAGAACAAAGAGGACATTGATGGGATGGATGTTTAGCTGACTACCTAAAATAAGCGGAGAAACGAAGCGACCTTCAATCGTTTGTTCAACAATAAAGACAATAATCACTTTCAAAAGCATGACAGGCCCCGCTATTAAGCCCAAAACCAGAGCAGGCAACATCGCTAGAAAACTACCCAGGTAAGGTACTAGATTGAGGATACCAGCCGTGATACCAAGAGTCACAGCATATCTGAGACCAATAATCTTAAAGAAGATAATAAACATAATTGCCACGATAATAGCAACTGTAACCTGTCCTCTAACGTAGTTTGATAACTGTTTATTAACATCTGACAAAACTTGTCCGACAGGTTCTTTTAACTTGTTTGGGATGAATTTAGTCAGGTAATCGCGCAAGCCTTTCCCATCTCTCAAAAGATAAAAGAGCATGAAGGGTACGATAATAACCGCAACAATGACCTGGGAAACGCTACTGATAAAGGCGCTAACCCAGTTAACAGCCTGAGAAGAGATTTTGCTGGCCCACATGGTCGCCTCACTAGAAACATTGGAAAGAACCTGCTCCAACTGTGGTCTAAAATCATCTGGCAAGCGTTTGGTTACAAGGTCATTGATCACCTTATCAGCATCTTCCAGGTATGTCGGCACATTCTTCGCAAAATTTAAGACTTGACGTTGCAGATTAGGAATTGCGACTGCCAATCCCCAAATGATAAAGAGTCCGATAATAACAAAAACAATACTAATGGCAAGGACACGATTGATCTTGTGCTTCTCCATCCAGTCCACAATCGGATTGAGGAGGTAATAAAGTAAACCAGATAAAATAACTGGCAACATGACAACCCCAAGAAAATCCAAAACTGGTAAAAAGATAAAACTAATCTTACTTAGAATAAAAATGTTTAGCCCCAGTAACAAGGTTACTAAAAATACAGTGATGGCTTTATTATCTAAAAACCACTTAAAAAACCAAGATAGGCTAAAATGTTTCTCTTTATGTTCCATAAATACATCCTTTCTGTCATTCTCTCATTATACCATTTTTAGACTAAAATAACTCTTTTTTAAAGTGCTTACATGAATGAATCTGATGCTTCATGACTGCCATTTTGTGGTATAATGAACTTATCATTATTAAGAGGTATGGACATGAAAGAAACTGTTTATTTTGGAACTTACACTCGTCGCTTATCTAAAGGGATTTACAAGGCAGATTTTGATACAGAAACAGGCCAGCTTGCAGATCTTGAACTCTTTGCTGCTGAACCAAGTCCGACCTACCTTGCCTTTGACCAACAGCAACACATATACACCGTAGGAAGCCAGGATGGCTTAGGTGGAATCGCTGCATACAAGACAGATGGCGCTTTGCTAAATCATGTGGTTGAAGAAGGCGCTCCCCATTGCTATGTGGCAGTGGATGAAAAACGTGGTCTCGTATACGGAGCTAACTACCACAAAGGCCAAGTTCTAGTTTATAAGCGCCAAACGGATGGTAGCCTCATCCAAACGGATCTAGATCAGCATAGAGGACAAGGCCCTCATGAAAACCAAACTTCTCCACATGTACACTTTACAGATCTAACACCTGACCAGTATCTCGTCACCTGTGATCTAGGTACAGATGAAGTAACGACCTACGATGTTAGTCCAGAAGGAAAACTAAGTAAGCTCCACACTTATCACGGCCAAGCTGGAGCAGGTGCTCGCCACATCGTTTTCCACCACCACTATAAGATTGCCTATCTCATCTGCGAACTGAATAGCACCATAGAGGTCTTGATTTATGATGGGGTTGGTGAATTTGAACGCATGCAAGTTATTTCAACTTTACCAGATGGATATGAAGGCTTTAATGCTACTGCTGCCATTCGTCTTTCAAAAGATGGAAAATACCTCTATGCATCCAACCGAGGTCATGATTCCATTGCAGTCTATACAATCCTCGCTGATGGTAGCTTGGAATTATTAGAGATTGTACCAAGCCATGGTAAAAATCCACGTGATTTCGACCTAACTCCTGATCAAGAGTTTCTCATTGCTGTTCATCAAGATTCTGATAACGCAACGGTCTTTAAGCGCAATCCTAAAAGTGGCCGTCTTGCAGAGCTTTCTAACGACTTCCATGTCCCTGAAGCAGTCTGCATCAACTTCCCACATTAAAAAAAATGAACTTGAGTTTCAAGTTCATTTTTTTTATAGTCTATTTCCGACATTGATACGGTTGATAGCACGTTGCAATGCGATTTTTGCGCGACGTTCTTGGTCAATCAAGTGCTTGTCATGGGCTTCTTCGATTTCTCGTTCAGCGCGAAGTTTCGCACGTTCTGCCCGACTGATATCAATATCACGAGCACGCTCTGCTGAGTCTGCTACAATAGTAATGATATCATTAGCAATCTCGATAATTCCTCCGTTCACTGCAATCCAGTTCACATGAGTATCATCATCGATACGTTTCACCTTCACTTCATCAACCGCTAAAACCGCAATCATATTTTCATGTCGTGGCAAGATCCCCATCTCACCATCCAGAGTTCGTACCGATACAAAGCTGGCATGGTGATCATAGACGAGGCCATCTGGTGTCACGATCTGGACAGTTAAATGAGCCATAGATCACCTCTTAAAATCCCATTTTTTCTGCCTTAGCAATGACGTCTTCGATTGAACCGACACCACGGAAGGCATCTTCTGGTAGCTGGTCATGTTTTCCTTCAAGAATTTCCTTAAAGCCACGAACTGTTTCCGCTACTGGTACATAAGAACCAGGTTGACCAGTAAATTGTTCTGCAACGTTAAAGTTTTGAGACAAGAAGAACTGGATACGACGGGCACGTGCAACCAAGGTTTTTTCTTCATCAGAAAGTTCATCCATACCAAGGATAGCAATGATATCTTGCAATTCATGGTAACGTTGAAGGACACGTTTGACTTCCGCAGCAACTGCATAGTGCTCCTCACCAACAATCTCAGGTGCCAAGGCACGAGAGCTTGAAGCCAACGGATCAACGGCTGGGTAGATACCCAACTGTACCAACTTACGTTCCAAGTTTGTTGTTGAATCCAAGTGAGCGAAGGCTGTTGCTGGCGCCGGGTCAGTATAGTCATCCGCAGGCACATAGATGGCTTGGATAGAGGTTACAGAACCCTTCTTAGTTGACGTGATACGCTCTTGCAATTGACCCATTTCAGTAGCAAGTGTTGGCTGGTAACCAACGGCTGAAGGCATACGACCCAAAAGGGCAGATACTTCTGAACCAGCTTGAGTGAAACGGAAGATATTGTCGATAAAGAGAAGCACATCTTGGCCTTCTACATCACGGAAGTATTCGGCAATTGTCAAACCAGTAAGGGCAACACGCATACGTGCTCCAGGTGGTTCATTCATCTGACCAAATACCATGGCTGTTTTCTCGATAACGCCTGATTCTTTCATTTCCCAGTAAAGGTCGTTCCCCTCACGAGTACGTTCCCCAACACCGGTAAATACTGAAATACCACCGTGTTCTTGGGCAATGTTGTGAATCAATTCTTGGATCAAAACTGTTTTACCAACTCCGGCACCACCGAAGAGTCCAACTTTCCCACCTTTAAGGTAAGGGGCAAGAAGGTCGATAACCTTGATCCCTGTTTCCAAGATTTCAGATGAGGTAGACAATTCATCAAAAGTTGGAGCTTTCTTATGAATTGGCTGACGCTCAGCGTCTTCAGCGAAAGGAGCATCCAAGTCAATGGTATCTCCCAAAACGTTGAAGACACGTCCCAAAGTTTCTTTACCTACTGGCACGGAGATTGGACGGCCTGTGTCCAAAACTTCCATTCCACGAGTCAAACCATCTGTTGATTCCATGGCGATCGTACGGACCATACCATCACCCAACTCCAAGGCTACTTCAAGGACGATTTTTGTTTTTCTTTCGTCATTTTTGTAGACGACAAGTGCATTATTAATCTCAGGAAGTGTTTCCCCTGCTGCAAACAAGACGTCTACAACGGGTCCGATAACCTGAGCAATTTTACCTGAACTCATCTCCTTCTCCTATTCTATATAAGATACTGTCGGTTCCTAGCTCAACTAGGTCCTAAGTTCATTTTGATACGAGGGAGGCAAAGCCTTATTCTAAGGCACTAGCCCCCGCTACGATTTCTGTAATTTCTTGTGTAATCGCCGCCTGTCTAGCACGGTTATACTGGATTGTCAAATCATTGATGACCTTTTTGGCATTATCGGTCGCCGTTTGCATGGCGGTCATACCTGCAGCATTTTCAGCTGTCTTGGCATCGATAATAGCCCCGTAAATCATACTTTCGGCATACTGTGGCAACAACTGCTCTAGAATCTCATCACGGCTCGTTTCTAACTCAAAGGTCAAGCTATACTCTTCATCCGCTTCATTTGGATCCAAGTCAACAATCGGAAGCATTTGTTCCACACGCATTTGACTTGTGAGAGTATTGACATGATGGTTGTAGCAGACGTACAATTCATCAAAAAGTTCGTTTTGGTACATCTCAATCGTTTTTGAAATAATTTTACGAACTTCATCAAAACTAGGTTGATCTGCCAAGCCACGTAGTTCATAGATTGGCTGAATACCACGAGCCTTAAAGAAATCAGCTCCCATCCCACCGATACAGATTATCTCAAAATCTTTACCATCTGGATGGTATTCTTCTTTCAACTCCATAACGGCTTTAAGGATGGAAGCATTATAACCTCCAACCAAGCCACGGTCTGAAGTGATAACGATATAGCCTGTTTTCTTAACTGGGCGACTGATGAGCATCGGATTGGTTGAACCACCAGATCCGTTACCATGCAGAATATCCGTCAAAAGCTTACGAACTTTCTGAGCGTAAACTTGGAAGTTGCGCGCTGCTTCTTCAGAGCGACCTAACTTGGCAGCCGATACCATTTGCATGGCATTAGTGATTTGACTCGTATTTTTGGTTGAGGCGATTTTTGTTTTAATATCATTTAGAGATACTGCCATCTGACACCTCTATTCTTATTGGAAGCTGGATTGATTGAGAAACTCTGTAATCGCAGCATCCAAGACTGCTTCTTCTGGCAAGTCTTTTGTTTCACGAATGGTTTCCAAAATCTCTGGATAATGAGCATCAAAGAAAGCATGGAACTCTTCCTCAAAACGAACAATGTCATCTACAGGAATCGTATCCAAGAAACCATGTGTCAAAGCATAGAGAATGGTTACTTGTTTCTCAACAGGTAGTGGTTTATGGACAGGTTGTTTCAATACTTCCACAGTACGACGGCCACGATTTAACTTAGCCTGTGTTGCTGCATCCAAATCAGAACCAAACTTGGTGAAGGCTTCCAACTCACGGTATGAAGCAAGGTCGATACGGAGTGTACCAGCTACTTTCTTCATAGCTTTAATCTGTGCCGACCCCCCTACACGGGATACAGATGAACCCGCATCAATGGCTGGACGAATACCCGCATTGAAGAGACCATCACCAAGGAAGATTTGTCCGTCAGTGATAGAAATCACGTTGGTTGCGATATAGGCAGAGATATCTCCTGCTTGTGTCTCGATAAATGGTAGGGCTGTAATAGATCCACCACCAAGTTCATCAGAAACCTTAGCTGAACGCTCAAGCAAACGGCTATGAAGGTAGAAAACATCCCCAGGGAAGGCTTCACGACCTGGTGGACGACGAAGCAAGAGGGAAAGTTCACGATAAGCGACCGCTTGTTTTGAAAGATCATCATAAACGATTAAAACATGCTTCCCTTGGTACATAAACTCTTCTGCCATAGCAACCCCAGCATAAGGAGCTAGGAAGAGCAATGGAGAAGGTTGTGAAGCAGAGGCTGTCACAACGATTGTGTAGTCCAAGGCACCGTACTGACGAAGTGTTTCAACTTGCGTACGAACAGTTGACTCTTTTTGCCCAATCGCTACATAGATACAGATCATATCTTGACCTTTTTGGTTCAAAATAGCATCAATAGCGATGGTTGTTTTCCCTGTCTGACGGTCACCGATAATCAACTCACGTTGACCACGACCAATCGGAACAAGGGCATCAATAGCTTTCAAACCTGTTTGCAATGGTTCTGATACAGACTTACGTTGCATAACGCCAGGAGCTGGCGCTTCTACTGGACGAGACTTATCAGTATGGATTTCTCCAAGACCGTCAACTGGACGACCAAGCGGGTCGACAACACGTCCAATAAGACTCTCACCGACAGGAACTTCCATGATTTTACCCGTGCGACGGATAGTGTCTCCTTCACGGATATCCGTGAAGTCACCGAGAATGATGATCCCAACGTCTGTTGATTCCAAGTTTTGCGCCATACCATAAGAGCCGTTTTCAAAAATCAAGAGCTCTCCACTCATGGCATTTTCAAGGCCGTGGGCACGCGCAATACCGTCCCCGATATAGGTTACAACACCAGTTTCAGTCACATCAAAAATGGGTTTGAAATTTTCAATTTGTTGCTTAATTAAAGCGCTGATTTCTTGTGCGTTAATTGCCAAAAGAACACCACTTTCTATTTCAAATTTTCTTTAACAACACGAAGTTGCTGTTTAATACTCACATCAATTGTCTTGTGATTGGCAAAAATGACAAAACCACCAATGAGACTTTCATCGATTTGTTCTTTGATAGTCCGAACTTTCAGAGACATTTTTTTCTCAATCAAAGGAAGCAATCGCGCCTTCTGGTCATCTGTTAATGGATGAGCGGAGGCAATCGTTACTTCAAATCGATTCGTTTCTTTTTCAAGTCGACTCAAACAATCTACAATTACTTCATAAAATAAATTTGCTCTGTGATTGTATAGCAGCACCTGAAAAAAGTTTTGCATTAATGGTGACACTGAGTCTTGGAAGAAACGAACGGTTTTTTCCTTATCCGACTCACCTACTGCCACTTGACCTAAAAAAGAAGGCAAGTCTGTTTCTTCTGCGACTTGCTTGATTTGAGCTAAGTCAGAAAAGATACGGTCTTCTTCTCCCTTTTCAATCACCAATTGGACAAAAGGCATGCTGTATTTTTCAATTACCTTTACTGTCTTTTTGTCCATTAAGCTTCTCCTAGCTGATCGATGTACTGATCAATGAGTTCTTTATGGGCTTGTCCGTCAAGGTTTTGTGAGATGATTTTACCAGCGAGACTAATCGTCAAATCTGCTACCTCACCCTTAACGCTTTGTAAAGCTTCCGCTTTATTTTGAGCAATTTCTTGGTTAGCTTTTTCTTTCAAGCGTCCTGCTTCCAGTTTCGCCTCAGCCAAGATGTCAGCTCTACTTTTCTCAGCTGTTTCCTTTGCATTCTCGATAATTGTCTTAGCTTCCGAACGGCTACCTGCCAACTCAGCTTCACGTTTGCTAGCGAGTTCTTCGGCCTTCTTACGGGCAGCTTCTGCTCCGTCAATATCTGAAGAAATTTTTTCAGCACGTTCATCTAAAATATTGGTAAGATTTCCCCAGGCATATTTTTTCACTAAAAAAATTAATAAAAGGAAGGAACCAGCGATAAGAATAAAGTCACCAATAATGGTACTAATAGTTAAATCCATCTTCTAATCCTCCTCTACTTACTCTTCCCCAGCATTTATCTTCTTACCAATGTACATCGATGACAACATGGTAAAGACATAGGCTTGAATACATGAAATGAAAATCGAAAAGGCTGTCCATAACATGTTTGCGATAAAGGCAAAAGGATACCAATACAAAGCATTTTGTGACAAGGCTAATAGCAATCCAGCTAAGACCTCACCGGCAAAAATATTTCCGTAGATCCGAATCGCCAAGGAAGCAAAATTGGTGAACTCTTCTAAAATGTTCATCGGAGTCATAAAGCCAGGTGTAACAAATGCTCTCAAATATTCTTTAACGCCTCTACGACGAACTCCTTCTACATGGGCGATCAAAGTGATCAAGAATGATAGGGATAAATCGTATCCAAGGTTGGCTGTTGGGGAAGTCCACAAGTTATAACCGTTTGTTGTTTGTACTTTTGCCATTAAGCCGATATTATTGGCAACCAAGATAAACAGAAATAGAGAAAACAGAAATAAGGAATAATCCTTGATGTATGATTCTCCAATGTTTGGTTTGGTAAAACCAATCACAAAGTCGTAAATCATCTCAAGAGCATTTTGTTTGCCCTTTGGACGGATGGTCATTTTACGACTTGCCCAGTAGACAAAGGCAAAAACCATCAAAACAGTTACAAGAGACATGGCAAGCAGGGTCAAATCAAAGGATATTGGTCCAATATTAACGGTTGGATTCAAACTTTCTTCCATGGTTTGACACCTCCATTTCTAAATAGAGTTGTCTATTTAATGACAAATGACATCGCCAAGGTTACAAAGAATGTTCCTTCGATAAAGGCAATCCCCATGATCATCAAACTACGCAATTGTGGGATGATGTCTGGTTGGCGTGCTGCAGACTTGAACAAACCGTTCATCAAAAATCCTTCTGCAAGGGATACACCCATACAGGCAAGACATAGACCGAAAAATGTTAAATTCATGATGAATTCTCCTTTTTATTTAAATTTACTTCCTTAGTTTAGTCCTAAAATTTGTTTTTGTCAACTTTTTACTAACATTGAAAGCGTTTCATATGATTTATTTCTATTTTTGCTGTTTTTACCCCATTCTATAGAAAGTTTTTCCATTTTAGATTGCGAATTTTTCTTGATTTTACTCTATTTTCTGAAACAAACTGAAAAATCCAAGTTAAGAACTTGGATCGATTCATTTTATTTAAAATAGTAGGAATAGTGTTGTTTACAACCTGGATTAAATGGTGCACTGCAGTAAGGACAAGCCATCTGTTTTTGGTAATCTTGGAAAGTCATTGTCCTCTTACAACCCCCACATAAGATCGGTCGATCCTCAGAAAGCATCAAGGGATAGGGCGAAAACAAATGCGTTTCCATAGCATTGTGGCACTGATAACAAGCATAGTATTTTTTACACTCATAACACTGGAGGGAAACGATATCCTTTTCACCATGGTAATGAATACATCTACCTTCATTATCAACTAACAAACCTTGTGCTTGATTCATTCACATTTCCTTCTCTAGGCACGAACTGTAACGCTGGTTCCATCTTCCTTATAGAGATTGATAAGACCTTCCTTGAGAGCGCGGACCATGTCCCCTGCTTGAACAGGTTGTGGGACCTTGATTGTCAAGAGTTCCATTGGATTTGGAGCACGGTCGATTTTATTGCCCTTGGCATCATGAAGGTCTTCGATATAAGTCTCAAAATGACGGAAACCTGGTCCATAAAACTCAACTTGGTCACCTTCGTTGATTACGTTCCGTTGACGAATGGTTGCCGTTTTAGTCGCATCATCATAAGCAACCACTTCAGCGACAAACTTGTATTCAGGAATTTTACGACGTGCGCCAAATAACTGTTCATTTTCAGACGGCGTACCGTAGTAGAAACCTGTTGCCAGTTCACGTTGAGCAACCTTCCACATCTCGTCCACCAAGTCTTGTTTGATAGCCTCAAACTTCTCAGGGCTTTCTAGATAAGCATCCACAGCCGCCTTGTAGCAGTTTGTTACTGTCGAAACATAGTGAATCGACTTCATACGACCTTCAATTTTAAGACTGTCTACACCATTTTCAATCATATCCGGGATATGGTCAATCATAGACATATCGACGGCAGACATCGAAAATTCTTCTGGGATTTCACCTTTAAGACTCTTGCGTTCTTGACCAAAGGGCATGTCGTAGAGGTCGTATTTCCAACGGCAAGACTGAGAACAGCCCCCGCGGTTAGCATCTCGCATACTCATGTGGTTTGAAAGCGTACAGCGACCTGAGTAAGAAATACACATGGCTCCATGGACAAAGGCCTCAATCTCAACATCTGTACGTTTGCGAATCTCTGCCAATTCTTCCATGGAAACTTCACGGGCCAAAACCACGCGAGTTAGACCAAGTTCTTTCCAGAACTCTAGAGTTTCATAGTTAGTTGCACTGGCTTGAGTTGAAAGATGGATTTCTAGACCTGGTGCTTCTGTTGCTGCAATCATAATCAAGGCCGGATCTGACACGATAACTGCCGCAATTCCGATGTCACGCAACTTACGGAACCATTCGCCTGCACCAGCTTCGTTTCCTTCGTGCATAACCATGTTAGCAGCCACATAGACCTTGGCACCGTACTTAGCAGCGAACTGCACGCCTTCTTCCATCTGTTCAAAGGTGAAGTTTCCTGCACGGCTACGAAGACCATAGGCCTGCCCACCGATGAAGACTGCGTCCGCACCATATTGAACAGCTACTTTCAGCTTCTCTAAAGTTCCTGCAGGTGATAAAACCTCAGGACGTTTTAATGTTTTTGTCATTTTTTCTCCTATTTGCAATATAAAAGTTTGACGTTTTTCCTTCTCATTTTATAGTAAATAATAGATAAAATCAAGCATAGACAGATTGTTTTGACAATTCTAATCTTTTCTAAAATAAAAAACTAGCCTTTCTAGACTAGTTATTTTCAAGATAAAATTCAAAGCGCTCGCCCACGTATTGACTCTTTACATACTCGAAAGCCGTCCCATCTTCAAGATAAGAGACCTGAGTCAAGGCTAAAATGGCATGCCCTTTCTCGACTTCTAAGTAATGGGCAATCTTTTCCTTAGCCAATCTCGCATAAATTGTCTGTTGGGATTTTCCAATTCGGTAACCATGTTCTTGCAAGGTCTGAAAGAAATGACTGGTTACTTCTTCTTTTTTAAAATTCTTAATAAACTTTTCGGGGATAGAAGCTACTTCATAGACCAGAGGAACTTGATCAGCGTAACGCACCCGTTCCATTCGAATAATATTCTCTGTCGGAGTAATCCCTAGTTTAGCGACCTCTTGCTCATTTGGAATGGTTCTTCTGTAAGAAATGAGCTGACTAGAGGGAACTTTCCCTTGGGATTTGACAATCTCCGTAAAACTAGTGGTTCCCCGCATTTTTTCTTGAACTCGAGTGCTAGAAACAAAAGTCCCACTTCCTACACGACGCTCCAAAACCCCCTCCTCAACCAAGAGAGAGATGGCTTGGCGTAATGTCATCCGGCTAACTTGAAACTGTTCAGCTAAATCTCGCTCACTTGGAAGTCTCTCTCCAATTTTCCAATGATGCTCATCTATATCCTTCTTGATCTGATCGTGGATTTTCATATAAGCTGGTAACATGATTCTCACTTCTTTTCTTTATTTTCTCCATTGTACCGTATTTGCTAAGAAAAAGTCAAACTTTGCCTTGTTTAGTTGGTAATTCGCCCCTATTTGTGATAGAATATTGAAAAAGA
The DNA here is from genome assembly GCF_041432205.1 of Streptococcus sp. 27098_8_51. Lineage (GTDB taxonomy): Bacteria > Bacillota > Bacilli > Lactobacillales > Streptococcaceae > Streptococcus. The sequence continues at coordinate 227,841 of NZ_JAPVZE010000001.1, read as the reverse complement.
TATTTCTTTTGAGAAAGGAAAAAGATGAGCAACATTTCAACTGATTTGCAAGATGTCGAAAAAATCATCGTGCTGGACTATGGTAGCCAATACAACCAGCTGATTTCACGCCGTATTCGTGAAATCGGTGTTTTTTCAGAGCTAAAAAGCCATAAAATCTCAGCCGCAGAGGTTCGTGCGATTAACCCTGTAGGGATCATCCTCTCTGGTGGACCAAACTCTGTATACGAAGATGGTTCATTTGATATTGACCAAGAAATTTTTGAACTGGGCATTCCAATTTTGGGAATCTGCTATGGTATGCAACTTTTAACTCATAAACTTGGAGGAAAAGTTGTACCTGCAGGTGATGCTGGTAACCGCGAGTATGGCCAATCACCACTTACCCATACCACTTCTGCCCTCTTTGAAGGGACTCCTGAAGAACAGATTGTTTTGATGAGCCATGGCGATGCTGTTACAGAGATTCCAGCTGATTTCGTTCGTACTGGAACTTCTGCTGACTGTCCTTATGCAGCTATTGAAAACCCTGACAAGCACATCTATGGTATTCAATTCCACCCAGAAGTTCGCCATTCTGTATACGGGAATGATATCCTTCGCAACTTTGCCCTTAACATCTGTCAGGCTAAAGGCGACTGGTCAATGGACAACTTCATCGATATGCAGATCAAGAAAATCCGTGAGACTGTAGGTGACAAGCGTGTTCTTCTCGGCCTATCAGGTGGTGTTGACTCTTCTGTCGTTGGCGTTCTTCTCCAGAAAGCAATCGGCGATCAATTGATCTGTATCTTTGTTGACCACGGTCTTCTCCGTAAAGGGGAAGCAGACCAAGTTATGGACATGCTTGGTGGTAAGTTTGGGTTGAATATCGTCAAGGCAGATGCTGCTAAACGATTCCTTGATAAACTTGCAGGTGTTTCTGACCCTGAACAAAAACGGAAGATTATCGGAAACGAGTTTGTTTATGTCTTTGATGACGAAGCAAGTAAGCTAAAAGATGTGAAATTCCTTGCTCAAGGAACACTATACACTGACGTGATTGAGTCTGGAACTGATACTGCTCAAACTATCAAGTCACACCACAACGTTGGTGGACTTCCAGAAGATATGCAGTTTGAATTGATTGAACCATTGAACACTCTTTATAAAGACGAAGTCCGTACCCTCGGTACAGAGCTTGGTATGCCAGACCACATCGTATGGCGCCAACCATTCCCAGGACCAGGACTCGCTATCCGTGTCATGGGTGAAATCACTGAGGAAAAACTAGAAACTGTTCGTGAGTCTGATGCTATCCTACGTGAAGAAATCGCTAAAGCTGGTCTTGATCGTGATATTTGGCAATACTTCACTGTCAACACAGGCGTTCGTTCAGTCGGTGTTATGGGTGATGGTCGTACTTACGACTACACCATCGCCATTCGTGCGATCACTTCTATCGATGGTATGACAGCTGACTTTGCCAAGATTCCTTGGGAAGTCCTTCAAAAGATTTCAGTACGTATCGTAAACGAAGTAGACCACGTTAACCGTATCGTCTACGATATTACAAGTAAACCACCCGCAACCGTTGAGTGGGAATAAACCAATCAAACACAAAAGAACTCTGAATCTGATTCAGAGTTCTTTTTTAGGTAAGGAAAGCACTTCTGCTTTCCTTTTTTATTTACGTTTTTTCTTGGCTTTTTTCATTTTGTTAGCCATGCGTTTCATAGACTGTTTCATGGCAAATTCACCGATTTTACCTTTAAGTCCACCACCGAACATCTGGCTCATATCTGGCATGCCTGCTCCTCCGAGACCTGACATATCCGGCATTCCACCTTGTCCCATCATGCCTTCAAGGGCAGACATATCCATCCCTCCCATATTTGGCATATTTTTTGGAAGGTTATTGGGATTGATTCCCATTTGTTTCATCATCTTGTTCATATCCCCAGACATGACACCTTGCATGAGCTGTTTGGCCTGATTAAAGTCCTTGATAAATTTATTGACTTCGACAAAGGTATTTCCAGAACCAGCAGCGATACGGCGGCGACGACTTGGATTTAACAAATCAGGATTTTCGCGTTCTTCAGGTGTCATAGAAGACACAATGGCACGTTTGCGCGCAATCTGTCGCTCATCCACCTTCATATTTTGAAGGGCAGGGTTGTTAGCCATACCTGGAATCATCTTGAGCAAGTCTTCCATTGGCCCCATGTTTTGAACCTGATCCAATTGATCAATGAAATCATTGAAATCAAAGGTGTTTTCACGCATTTTCTCAGCCATTTCAAGGGCTTTTTGCTCATCGTATTCCTGAGAAGCTTTCTCAATCAAAGTGAGCATATCCCCCATACCAAGGATACGGCTTGACATACGGTCTGGGTGGAAAGTTTCTATATCTGTTATCTTTTCACCCGTACCAGTGAACTTGATAGGTTTTCCAGTGATGTGACGAACAGACAAAGCTGCACCACCACGAGTATCCCCATCAATTTTGGTAAGAATAACACCAGTCACTTCTAACTGAGCATTGAATTCACGGGCAACATTAGCCGCTTCCTGACCAATCATGGCATCAATGACGAGCAGGATTTCGTTTGGTTGAGCTAAGGCCTTAACGTCACGAAGCTCGTTCATCAAGAGCTCATCAATCTGCAATCGACCTGCCGTATCAATCAAGACATAATCGTTGTGATTGGCCTGGGCTTGCTCCAAACCTTGGCGAACAATCTCAACAGCTGGCACTTCTGTTCCAAGTGCAAAAACAGGGACATCGATTTGTTGTCCAAGTGTTTTCAACTGATCGATGGCTGCTGGACGATAAATATCTGCCGCAATCATCAAAGGACGAGCATTTTCTTCTTTTTTGAGTTTATTAGCCAATTTACCAGCAAATGTCGTTTTACCAGCCCCTTGCAAACCGACCATCATGATAATGGTTGGAATTTTTGGTGACTTGATAATTTCTGCCGTATCGGAACCTAAAACAGCTGTCAATTCCTCATCAACGATTTTGATAATCTGTTGGGCTGGATTGAGGGTATCAATGACCTCGTGTCCGACTGCACGTTCACGAACCTTCTTGATAAAGTCCTTTACAACAGGCAAAGCAACGTCGGCTTCCAGCAAGGCCAAACGAATCTCTTTGGTTGCTTCCTGGACATCAGCCTCAGATATTTTTCCTTTTTTACGTAGATTTTTAAAGACGTTCTGTAAACGTTCTGTTAAACTTTCAAATGCCATTTTTTTCTCCTATGTTTCATTAATTCGGTGGAAAACGTCCAAAATCTTGTAAACAAACAAGTTCTTCTGGAGTGACTTCTTTCATTATCTCATTTGGATATCCCCAACAGCTAAATCCCTCTTGAAGAGCTCGAAAGATAGAATCAGACGAGAGGATTTGTAGCCTTGTGGGAAAAGGAGTCTCAGCAGCTAATAGTTTACAGGGTATACCTTTGTAGATGACTATACTCCCCATACTTATTCTCTATTATCAATACTTGTTAAAATTTCTATCTGCTCCTGCAGAAAGTCATCCTTGGGATAACGCTCCAAGATCTGGTCAAAAATCTGACTGCGGACAATGTAGTCCGAATACATGTGCAGTTTCATCTCATAATCTTCTAGAATCTTTTCCGTCCGCTTGATATTATCATAGACAGCCTGACGACTGACACCGAACTCTTCAGCAATCTCAGCAAGACTATAATCATCAGCATAATAGAGTTCAATATAGTTCATCTGCTTGTCTGTCAAAAGCGCCGCATAAAATTCAAAAAGGGCGTTCATACGATTGGTTTTTTCGATTTCCATAACTTTTATTATACCAAAAAAACTATTATACTGCTAGAGTAGAAGCACTTCAAATAGAGTAAGGAGAAGAAAAAAAGAACCTTGCAAGGCAAGATTCTTTTAGTGTCTGACTTAAATAATTGTTCTTCTGGGAACTTAATCGAATTAAGCTTCGATTTCTGTAACCATACCTGAACCAACAGTACGTCCACCCTCACGGATAGAGAATGTAGTACCTTGTTCTACGGCGATTGGGTGGATCAACTCAACGTCGATAGTCACGTTATCACCAGGCATTACCATTTCAGTACCTGCAGGAAGTTCGATTGAACCTGTAACGTCAGTAGTACGGAAGTAGAATTGTGGACGGTAGTTGTTGAAGAATGGAGTGTGACGTCCACCTTCTTCTTTAGTAAGGATGTAGACTTCACCTTTAAATTTAGTGTGTGGGTTGATTGAACCTGGTTTAGCGATAACTTGTCCACGTTCGATTTCGTCACGTTGAACACCACGAAGAAGGACACCTACGTTATCTCCAGCAAGACCTTCGTCAAGTTGTTTACGGAACATTTCAACACCAGTAACAACTGCTTTTTGAGTTTCTTCTTTGATACCAACGATTTCGATTTCGTCGTTGACACGAACAGTACCACGGTCGATACGTCCTGAAGCAACTGTACCACGTCCAGTGATTGAGAATACGTCTTCGACTGGAAGAAGCAATGGTTTTTCAGTGTCACGTTCTGGTTCTGGGATGTACTCATCAACAGTGTTCATCAATTCCATGATGATGTCTTCGTATTTAGAGTCACCTTCAAGAGCTTTAAGAGCTGAACCTTGGATAACTGGAAGATCGTCACCTGGGAAGTCGTATTCTGACAAGAGGTCACGGATTTCCATTTCAACCAATTCAAGCAATTCTTCGTCGTCTACCAAGTCAATTTTGTTCATGAAGACGATAAGGTGTTTAACACCAACCTGACGTGAAAGAAGGATGTGCTCACGAGTTTGTGGCATTGGTCCGTCAGTTGAAGCTACTACAAGGATAGCTCCGTCCATTTGAGCGGCACCAGTGATCATGTTTTTAACGTAGTCCGCGTGTCCTGGAGCGTCGATGTGAGCGTAGTGACGTTTTTCAGTTTCGTACTCAACGTGCGCAGTGTTGATAGTGATACCGCGTTCGCGTTCTTCTGGAGCAGCATCGATAGACGCATAGTCTTTAGGTTGGTTAACTGCTGAAGGCAAGCGACGTGCCAATACAGTTGTGATAGCTGCAGTCAAAGTAGTTTTACCGTGGTCAACGTGTCCGATAGTACCAATGTTAACGTGTGGTTTACTACGATCGTATTTTTCTTTTGCCATTTGAGTAAAAGCCTCCAATAAAATATATTTTATAGATAGACAGTAGGCAATACAGTCTAACTTTCCTTACTATTTTATCAAATTTCTGCTAAATTGCAAGTGTTTTACACATATTTTGTCAATTAATCTAAATCTTATCAAATCCTGTTCTTCTGCTTCTTTATGGCAATATGAAATCAAACTTCTCTTTGTTTGGAAGATAATACTTTCATCAAAAAAATCAGGTCTCCCTGATTTTAATTTGATTCTGTTTTTTCCAGTTCCTTAGCTTCTTTATGGTTTTCATATAATTTCGCTAGGAACTTAGTAATTTCTTTAAAAATAGAGTAAGTAGGTACTGCTACGACCATCCCTATGACACCGTAGATATTACTTGACAGTAAAAGGAGCACCAAAATCGTAATCGGATGCACTTTCATAACCCCTCCAACGATACGTGGATAGAGAACATTTCCGTCAATCTGCTGAATAATGAGCATATAAGCAACCGCAATCAACATACGATGAGGATCTGTGAACACATTGGCAATCACCATTGGAATCAAGCCAATACTTGGACCAACATAAGGAATCAAATTTGCGATTCCAGAAAAAATAGCAAAAACTAGGGCGTACTTTAATCCGATAACGCTATAGCCAATATAGGCTAAACATCCAATAATAACCGCATCAATCGCAATTCCACTGATATAGCGCGCTATGGTTGTATTGAGATTGGTTAAAAGGCTAGAAAGATTCAATTTGTCATGTTTTAAGATGGTACGTTCCAACATTGGTAGCAACTTATGACCATCCAACAAGAAATAAATCAAGAATACAGGGGTCATAATGAGAATCAGAACCGTACTAAACAAAGCTGAAAGAACGCTTCCTAAACTGTTGCTGACGCTATTAAGGATATTCTGGAGGATATCCACATAGGAGAGATTCAGTTGTTGAATTGTTTGTTGAATATCAATATTTTGGAAGACTGGATTCATGGACAAATCGATGATCAAATCTTGTAGTCTACTATAGATGTTTTGACTAGAAATAATCAAGCTGGTCAACTGATTAATCAAAATCGGCAAGAGATAAACGACCCCTACAACGATAGCACCAATCAAGGCACAAAGAGTGACCAAGACACCAATTAGACGATTGATCTTACATCTCTTTTCTAAGAAAGTAACGACTGGATTTGTAATGTAGTAAAAAAATCCACCAAGCAAAAATGGAATCATGATGGTATTCACAACTGTCACGAAGGGAGTAATGATGGCTCCCATTTCTCTCCAAAGATAGAAAATCAGTGTTAATAATAAAATTTCAGCTGTCCAAAAAAATAATTTGTTTCTGCGGAACATAGGTATCCTCCTTCTCTCTATTTTACCACATTTCTGAAAAAGATAAGATGGCTTTAGTAAAAAAGCGAGAATATTTTTTTTCTTTATGATAAAATAAAGCTAATATGAAAAAAATAATTTTATCTTTTATGACACTTTTAGTTTTTGGAGCAGCTTCTACTGTTTCTGCTCAGGAGTTTGATGTTGCTGCTAAACATGCTATTGCTGTCGAGGCTACAACTGGAAAAATCCTCTATGAAAAAGATGCAAATCAGCCTGTAGAAATTGCTTCTATTACAAAACTAGTTACAGTTTATCTGGTCTATGAAGCTCTGGAACAAGGAACTATCAGCCTATCTACACCTGTTGATATTTCGGACTATCCTTACAAACTTACAACTAATTCTGAGGCGAGTAACGTCCCTATGGAAGCTCGAAATTATACTGTTGAACAACTATTAGAGGCTACAATGGTATCCAGCGCAAACAGTGCTGCGATTGCGCTAGCAGAAAAGATTGCTGGTTCTGAGAAAGACTTTGTAGACAAGATGAGGGCTAAACTTCTTGAATGGGGAATTCAAGATGCAACTATTGTAAACACTACTGGTTTAAATAATGAGACCCTTGGCGAGAATATCTATCCTGGTTCAAAGAAAGACGATGAAAACAAGTTGAGTGCCTACGATGTTGCAATCGTCGCTCGTAACCTCATCCGAGATTATCCTCAAGTTTTGGAAATCACCAAAAAGCCAACTTCTACCTTTGCAGGGCTTGAAATCCACTCAACCAACTATATGTTGGAGGGAATGCCTGCCTATCGTGGTGGTATTGATGGACTAAAGACAGGTACTACTGATAAAGCTGGTGCTTCGTTCGTTGGAACAACTGTTGAGAAAGGGATGCGTATTATTACGGTTGTTTTGAATGCAGATCAACAAGATACCAACCCTTATGCACGTTTTACTGCTACTTCTGCACTTTTAGATTATATTTCTGCAAACTTTGCCTTAAAAACCGTCGTTCAGAAAGGTGAAGCATACAACGATAGTAAAGTAACAGTTCTGGATGGTAAAGAAGATAATGTGACAGCTGTCGCTAAGTCAGACATTTCCATCGTCCAACGCATCGGTAGCGGTACTACACCAGCTCTCCAATTCACACCGAAATCAACATCAGAAATGGCTCCATTGGAAGAAGGCAAGGTTGTTGGTACTCTAACCTATGATGACCAGGATTTGGTCGGCCAGGGCTATCTCACTTCTGACAAACCATCTTTTGAAATGGTTTCTGAAAAGAAAGTTGAAAAAGCCTTCTTTTTGAAGGTTTGGTGGAATCAATTTATCCGCTTTATCAATGAAAAACTATAAAAAAATCGCGAAAAATCGCGATTTTTTCTTTATTTCATTTCTTTAAAAGCCGCTTCTGCATCAGCATTGCTAATAGCACCAAATTGGATTTTTCCGATTTTACCTTGACTGTCAATCAAGTATTCTGTTGGAATACTACGAATTTGGTAGGCTTGGAAGGTAGTTGCTTGCGTATCATATAGAACTGGAATATCCTTGTATCCTTGTTCTTGATACCATTTTGGAAAGTCTTGAACTGTTTTTTCACCTTGTAGACCAGGTGCAATGACACTCAAGATTTCAAAGTCTCGATCTTGTTTGGCAGCTAATTCCATCAGCTCAGGCATGCTTTTTTTGCATGGTCCACACCAAGAAGCCCAGAATTTTAAATAGACCTTTTTCCCTTTATAGTCTGATAACTTCACTTCTTTGCCATCCATAGACTGCAAGGTAAAGTCTGGCGCATCCTTACCGACTGCTATTTGTTGTACAGCAGGTTGTTTGGGACTGCTTGTCTGTTTGGTTTCTTTTTCACCACAGGCAATCAACAAGAATAGAGATATGAGGCTCAATCCAGCAAAAATAACTTTTTTCATTTTTTTCTCCTTTTATCCAAGAATTCCTGACAAGGCATTTAACTGCCCTAGCATTAATAATAATCCCATCAAAATAATCAAAGCTCCCCCGATTTTCTTTAGTAGAATCATATGGGGTTTTAATTTACTAAAATAGGGCATAATCCAGCCCGAAGCCAAGGCCAAAACAATGAAAGGAAGGGCCATTCCCAATGTATATACTAATGTTAACACGGCTCCTTGCCAAGCACCATTGCCACCGGAAGCTGCTAGGGCCAAGACTGAACTTAAGACTGGTCCGATACAAGGGGTCCAACCAAAACTAAAGGTTATCCCAAGTAAAAAGGCTGACAGATAGTGATTAGACTTTGATTGTTTAAAGGTGACTGTCTTTTGAACTTCCAGTTTATTGAAATGCAAGATTTCCATCTGATGAAGTCCTAAAAGAATAATGACTATTCCCATAGCATAACGAAACCAGTCTGCATAGAGCATGTGCCCTAGGAATCCAGCTCCAAATCCTAAAATAAAGAAAATGAGGGAGATTCCTGCAATAAAGCACAAGGTTCGAATTAAGCCTGACCATGCAACGTCTCTTCCAAAAAATCGAAAGCTTTTCGAATTCCCCTGATCATCCAGTAAAATACCAGCATAGACAGGTAGCAAAGGAAAGATACAGGGTGAAAAGAAGGACAGGATACCTGCTAAAAAAACGGATACTAGAAATATAATCGACTCCAACGAATTACCTACTTTCTCAAAATTCTAATCCTATTGTACTACAAAAGAATAAATTTGTAAGAAGTCTGCTACGCTTGTTTATTTTGACTAAATTTGACACAAAAAAAGGAGCTAAGCTCCTTTTTTTAATACGTTCCTTCTTCACCTTGACTAGTCAAGATAACAGGACCGTCTTTGGTAATCACAAACTGGTGTTCATATTGGCAAGACAGGCCGCCATCGATGGTTTTATGAGCCCAGCCAGTCTTCATATCTGTATCAATTTCCCAGTCACCAGTATTAATCATGGGTTCAATGGTTAGTACCATTCCTTCACGGAGACGGAGTCCACGGCCTGCAATACCGTAGTTAGGAACCATTGGCTCCTCGTGCATTGTTGGACCAACACCATGACCAACCAAATCACGAACGACACCGTAACCGCGACTTTCAGCGTATTCTTGAATGGCTGCACCAATATCACCGATACGATTGCCGACAACTGCTTGCTCAATTCCTACATACATAGCTTCCTTGGTTACGTCCATAAGGTTTTTCACTTCTTCAGACGGTGTACCAACCGCATAAGCCCAACATGAGTCAGCTAAACCACCAGTATAACTTTGGGTGTATTTTTTCATTTGCTCAACATTGTTGAAGTTAAGTTTAGAGACATTGAGGTCGGATTTGGCAATCGGACCACCCAGTACCATGTCAACCTTGAGCAAATCGCCATCTTTCAAGATGTAATGACGTGGAAAAGCGTGAGCTACTTCGTCATTGAGAGAGCAACAAGTGGCATAGGGGTAATCCATGACAGCACCATCCACACCAATCTGTAAGGGAAGGAAATTTTCCTCTTTGCAACGTCGACGAACGTACTCTTCAACTTCCCACATATCCACGCCTGGCTTAATTAAATCACGTAAGCCAATATGGATACTTGCTAGGAAATCACCAGCCTTGTCCATGGCTTCGATTTCACGTGCTGATTTTAAAGTTATCATTTTTTCTCCTAGATTCTAATTGATTTTCACTGTAACATTTGCTTTTGATACAATCTGATGACCATGATAAATATCATAATCAATAATAGCTGAGCGTCTTGTGTGATGAATAATCCGAGCCTGAATTCGCAGAGTATCATCAATCTGAACAGCCTGCAAGAAATAAATCAACATCTGCTCTATGATGAGATTGCGCCCACTATTGACAACGAGATCTTGGGTCATATGGTTGAGGATTTCAGCCAAGACTCCATTAGCAAGGACCCCATTTTTCTCCAACATGAAAGGCTCAACAGTAATGACGACCTCATCATGATGATAAGAGAGTTTTTGCCCGATTTGCTCGGAGAAAGTCGGCAAAGCTGAAACTTGGGAACGACTCATCTTTTCCATGACATCTCGTCGTGTTACGACACCGAGTAAGGTTTGGTTACTTCTGACAACGGGAACCATCTCAAAGTCTTCTGCAATCATCCGTTGACTGACATTGGCAATATTGGTCGCTAAACCTGTTACGAAGATACTTCGTGTCATCACCTTGTCAATCGTTGTACTGGGAGACTTGTCTCCTGCGTCACGCATGGTAACAACTCCAACAACCACTTGGTGTTGGTTAATGACTGGGAAACGACTACTTCTGTTCTTACGGACCAAGTCTAGATAATCTTTGACCGTATCCGTTTCTCTCAAAAAACCATACTCATGACTGGGACGATAGAGCTTTTCGACTGTCAGAATATCGGTTTTGATTTGAACATTTGAGAGGACTTTGTTAATCATGGTCGCTACTGTAAAAGTGTCATGTTTACTTCTTAGAACTGGAATCCCTTTTTTATTAGCCAACTCAAGAACATCGTCCTGCACATGAAAACCACCTGTTACAAGGACTGCATTTTCATTTTCCAAGGCTAAAAGTTGAATGCGAGTGCGGTCTCCTACGATCAAAAGACCACCATCATGGAGATAGGACAGGATATTTTGCTCTGTCATAGCTCCAATGGAGAATTTGCTAAACTCTCTCTCCAACCCTTCCTGACCAGCTAAAACTTCAGATGAGGTGACCTCAGCGATTTCAGCATAGGTAAGCCGCTCAATAGCCACTTTCTGGGACTTGACTCGTATGGTTCCACTACGTGGCCGAGTTTCAACAATTCCACGATTTTCAGCTTCTTTGATAGCTCGGTAGGCTGTTCCGTCACTAACACCTAGGTGATTTGAAATACTACGAACACTAACTCTCTTCCCAATTGGTAACTCTTCCAGATAAGACAAAATTTCCTGGTGTTTACTCATTGAACTCTCCTTTTACGTAACGAAATTCAAGATAGTCCCTCATTTTTCGTGTATAGCGATCGCTCCCCTTAAACTGTCGGAAGAGACTAAATCCCGATTTTAAGGCTACTTTTTGGCTAGCTTGATTCTCCAGATGAGTGATGATGGATAATTGTTTTAAACCAAATTCTTCAAAAGAAAGGTGACAGAGTTTGCTAACAGCCTCTGTCATAAAACCTTGCGACCAAGCATCTTTTTTTAAGAAATAACCAATTTCTGCTTCTTTTTTGATTTCATCGATTTTTTCAAATTTAATGGAGCCAATCATTTCCTGATTTCCTTGGAGACAAATTGCCCAAACACCTAGAGGAGCCTTCATAAAATAGTTAGCAAGTGCGTACTGACTTTCTTCCAAACTTGCTTGACTGGGAAAAATAAACTGCAAATTCTCAGGGTTTGAAGCAATCTCGAAAAACGCTTGACTGTCACTAAAAAAGAAAGGACGCAAATACAAGCGCTCCGTTTCAAAAAAAGAAAACATTGCTAATTTGGTCCAAATATTCATAATCACCTCAACGGCTTAGTCTTCAACGAGTGTAATATCCGCTCCAAGACTACGCAATTTTTCAATAATATCTGAGTAGCCACGAAGGATAAACTCAATATTCGTAATTTCAGTCTGGCCTTGAGCCATTAAGCCAGCGATGACAAGTGCAGCACCAGCTCGCAAGTCTGTAGCTTTTACACTTGCCCCGTGTAACTTACGACCACCGTTGTAGATAATGTGATCGTTTGTAGTCGTAATATCCGCATCCATTTTCGCTAATTCAAAGACATGATTAACACGTTTCTCATAAATCGTATCAATAATGGTTCCACGACCTTGAGCAGTTAGTAAAAGTGGCGTGATAGGCTGTTGCAAATCAGTTGCAAACCCAGGATAGGGTGCAGTTTTGATATTGATGGCCTTCAAATCGGACTGTTCTTCAACGAAGATGCTGTCTTCTGAGACCGTCATACGAACGCCCATTTCCTCTAGTTTGGCGATAAAGCCTTCTAAGTGTTCATAGAGAACGTTGTTGATACGAATTCCTTTTCCTACCGCTGCAGCAAGTGAAATATAGGTTCCAGCTTCGATACGGTCTGGAATAACTTGGTGACGAGTCCCATGAAGTTTCTCGACACCATCAATAATGATAATATCAGTCCCTGCACCACGAATATGGGCCCCCATGTTGTTCAAAAGGGTAGCAACATCGATAATTTCCGGTTCACGAGCCGCATTTTCAATGACAGTACGCCCCTTAGCTTTAACCGCAGCAATCATCGTGTTAATCGTTGCTCCAACGCTGACGGTATCCATGTAAATACTTGCGCCATGAAGCCCCTTACCTTGGGCAGATAAATTCATATTATCTCCCTCATAGCTGACCTTAGCACCCATGGCTTCAAAGGCTTTTAAGTGAAGGTCAATCGGACGAGGTCCCAGATCACATCCACCAGGAAGTCCAACTGTAGCTTCACCAAAGCGACCTAAAAGACTTCCGTAGAAATAATAAGATGCACGCAAGCTATTAATCTTGCCATAAGGCATAGGAATGTTTTGAACACCTCTTGGATCAATCTCCAAGACATCATCATAACGCTTAACAGTCGCCCCCATAATCTCCATAATTTCGACAAGACTAGCAACGTCTGAAATATCTGGAACACAATCTAAAGTGACAATATCATCTGATAAGATAATAGCTGGAATAAGCGCTACAACACTATTTTTAGCACCACTAATGGTGATCTCACCTTGCAATGGACGTCCACCATTGATGACAATTTTTCTCATGTTTTACTCTTTCAAAATTTACTAAAAAGGTCTTTTCGTTCTATTATACCATAATTTTCAGTTTTTTCCCATTCCTATTTACTAAATACCATCTCATTTTGATAAAAAAAGACCTATCACTCAAGCTTTTCAGCCTGAAATGATAGGTTTTTGTGTTAGATTAGCGTACAGTGCGGATGCGCATTGTGTTTGTACGAACAGCTTCGCCAAGTGGTACACCTGCAACGATAACAATATCATCACCAGATTCTACCAAACCTTGCTCAACTGCAATTCTTTCAGCGAGATCAAACATATCATCAGTGTTTGATGGGCGATCAGTGGTTACTGGAATAACTCCCCAGTTAAGCATCAAACCACGCTCAGTCAATTCATCGAAAGTGATTGCCAAGATATCAGCATCTGGACGGTATTTAGAAATCAAACGAGCAGTGTGACCTGTCTTAGTAAGAGTAACCACCAACTTGATATTCATAGAATTTGTCGCATCCTTAACAGCTGAAGCCATAACCTCAGTCTTAGAATTACGTGACAAGTTAACAGATGACAAGCGACCGTATTCTTTTAAAAGAGTTTGAGCATTCTTGTCAATTGTTGCCATTGTACGAACAGACTCAAGTGGATATTTACCATTTGCAGACTCACCTGAAAGCATTGTAGCGTCGGTTCCGTCGATAACAGCGTTAAACACATCTGATACTTCTGAACGCGTTGCACGTGGTTTTTCAGTCATAGTTTCAAGCATGTTTGTTGCTGTGATAGCGACTTTACCAGCTGCATTTACTTTTGTAATAATCATTTTTTGGTAAACTGGAACCATTTCGAATGGTACTTCAATACCCATGTCACCACGGGCGATCATGATACCGTCAGCAGCTTCAATGATTTCATCCAAGTTGTCAATACCTTGTTGGTTTTCGATTTTCGCAAACAATTGAACGTGACCATTACCAGTTTCTTCACAGATTGCACGAACTTCGTTAACGTCTTTCGCAGTACGTACAAATGAAATCGCGATGAAGTTGATACCTTGTTCCAAACCGAAACGGATATCATCGTTATCACGTTCAGCAAGAGCTGGGAAAGGAATTTTAGTGTTAGGGATGTTTACACCTTTTTGTTTAGCGATAATTCCGTCGTTTTCAACTTCAACTTCAAACTCACGAGTTGCATCGTCTTTTGCAACAACGCGAAGACCCAATTTACCATCGTCAACCAATACTTGACGACCAACTTCAACATCATCGTAGATATCAAGAGCACCAGCAACGTTCAAAGCAATCACTTCACGAGTTGATTTGATTCCTTGTTTAGTTGCAACACGGATTTTTTCACCAGTTTTGTAAGAGTACTCTTTTGCGTCACCTTCAAACAATTCTGTACGGATTTCAGGTCCTTTAGTATCAAGAAGGAAACCAACTTTTTTACCTGCAAGTTTTTCGGCAAGTTTAACAGTTGCCATACGCTCACCTTGTTCTTGGTGGTCACCGTGTGAGAAGTTGAAACGGAAAGTGTTTGCTCCTGCTTCAATCAGTTTAGCAATGTTTTTAGCTGAAGCTTCAACATCAAGTTTTTCACCCCAGTATCCGTCTTCACCGAATTTTTTACCACCACGGATTTCAACCGCAGGACCTAAAGTTGCAACGATTTTTACACGTTTGTTCATGATTTTTGTGACTCCTTTATATAATTCGACCTTTTATGGTCATGTTACCAAATTAATGAAAGTTGATTAGGACAAGCTCTTGTTCAAAGCAGAAAGTTCAAGATCAGCTTTATGAGGGTTGTTAACAATAATCTTACCTTCTGCAGTTAAGCTAAACAAAGCTCCTTCTTCTGCTGTACCAAGAATTGGATTTTCAACCATTTTTTCGTTACGGATACCAACAGCGACACCACCGATTCCTTGTTTAAGGAGTTTAACAGCGTGTGCCCCCATGCGTGATGCCAATACACGGTCACGCGCAGTTGGTGATCCACCACGTTGGATGTGACCAAGTTCTGTTACACGAAGGTCACTAGTGTCTCCTGCTTCTTTTAGTTTTTGACCAAATTCAGCTGCTGACATAACACCTTCTGCCAAAACGATAATGTTGTGTTTTTTACCGTGCTCATAACCAGCTTTGATACTAGCTACGATATCTTCCATCTTGAAGCCTTCTTCAGGAATGATAATTTCATCAGCACCAGTTGCGATACCAGCCCAAAGAGCGATATCACCAGCGTTACGTCCCATTACTTCAACAACGAAAGTACGACGGTGACTTGATGATGTATCACGAATCTTATCAATCGCATCCATTGCAGTCGTAACTGCAGTATCAAATCCGATTGTAAAGTCAGTACCTACGATATCGTTATCGATTGTACCTGGAAGTCCAATAGCAGGGAATCCATGCTCAGTCAAGCGCATAGCTCCATGATAAGAACCATCACCACCGATAACTACGACTCCTTCGATACCGTGTTTTTTCAATTGCTCAATCCCTTTAAGTTGGCCTTCAAGTTGTGCAAACTCAGGATAACGAGCAGAATGAAGGAAAGTACCACCACGAGAAATGATGTCTCCTACTGAAGCAGCATCAAGCGGATAAATTTCACCGGCAACCATACCTGCGTATCCATCATAGATACCAAAAACTTCCATTCCTTCTGAGATTGCTTGGCGAACTACTGCACGGATGGCAGCATTCATACCAGGGGCGTCTCCACCACTGGTCAAAACAGCAATACGTTTCATTTGGTTTATGCTCCTTTTTCTTTTAACATTCCTACTGATTATACCACATTTAAATCGAAAATTCTTCTATTTTCCGTATTTTTAGCGATAAATCGTTTTCATAGCAATTCCCTCTAATTTTTCCTCTAGAGCAGAATCTTTTCTTACAAAATGTTGTGTAGAAACAACCGTTTTTCCTTCCTCTTCATACCTGATAATGACAGGGATTGGGCCTTTGTATTGTTCTAGGATATTTGAAATCTCTTTATCGTATTCATGATTTTTAACTTGAATCCAGAATCGTTCCGCCACTGCTTCTTTCAAATCTTGTGCAATCATTTGCAGACGACCATCTCGAGATTGAACTTTGCCATTGATGTAGTAAAATTTCCCTTCGGATAAATTGGAAGCAAATTTTCTATATTGGTCTGAAAATACAGTTACATCCATCCGAGACTTACTATCATGAACCTGTAGAAAAGCCATACTCTCGCCTTTCTTGGTTCGAATCACTTTAATCTTTTGCACTTCAACTAGGAGAGTGGCTTGAGCTCCCTCGGTTAGATTAGTGATTGGAGTGGTCGGATATAGGGCTTGTTTGGCAAGAGTTTGGAGAGGATGGGGACTGATACCTACCCCAATCAGTTCCTGCTCTTTGTAAAATTTCTCTGCCTCAGTAAAATCATCAGCTTCAGTCCAACTATAATTTGTATCCGCAAAGAGTCCACCTAACTCCTCAACAAAGACAAATAAGTTTGGTAGGTTCACTAAGATTTTCTGGCGATTCTTGTCAAATTCATCAAAAAGTCCTAGTTCAACCAAAGGCGTCAAAAGCGACAATTTCTTGTAATTCTTGGGAAGACGTGTGACAAAATCTTCAATGCTTGAGAAAGGACGATTTTCAATAATCCAGTAAGACAAATCTCTTGGCATTCCCTTAATGGCTTTTAGACCAAGATAGATTTTCTTCTTAGCAATTTTATCATGATAGGGAATGCTGTTGATTGCTAAGGGAGCTACTTCAAAGCCCATCTGCAATGCATCTACAATGTAATCACTGCTAGAATAGTTCAACATAACTTGAAAGAAAATAGCAGGATAGTGTGTCTTGAAATAGGCTAGTTGGAATGCCAGTGCTGAGTAGGCATAAGCGTGGGATCGGTTAAATCCATAGCCTGCAAACTTTTCCATCACTGCAAAAACTTGGTTGGCCTTTTCTTCTGTATGCCCCAATTTCATAGCTCCTGTGATAAAATCTTCCTTCATCAGATGCATCTCTTTGGCATTTTTCTTACCCATGGCACGTCTGAGAATGTCGGCTTTACCAAGACTGAATCCTCCAAAGCGTTGAGCTACCTGCATAACCTGCTCTTGATAGAGCATAATACCGTAGGTTGATGAAAGGATGTCTTCTAAGGCAGGGTCTAACACCGTCACCTTTTCTTTACCATGCTTACGAGCGACAAAATTATCAATATAATCACTTGCCCCCGGTCTATTGAGGGATGTCGTTGCTACTACCTCTTCAAAGACTTGCGGCTGAACTCGTTTCAAGAGCCGAATGGCGCCAGGTTGTTCAAATTGGAAAATCCCCTTGGTATTTCCAGCAGCAAAGAGGGCCAGAGTTTCTTTGTCTTCCAAATCAATATCTTCGATTTTTAGATGAACACCCTCTGACTCCGCAAGCAATTCCTGCATTTTTTGGACAAAAGTCAGGTTACGTAAACCGAGGAAATCCATTTTTAGAAGTCCATTGGCTTCAACACCATGAGCATCATACTGAGTGATGAGCATATCCTCACCATATTTTAGAGGAATGTAGTCCGTCAAGTCTTGGTCACTCATAACGACCCCAGCTGCATGGATAGAGGTCTGACGAGGATACCCTTCAATCTTTCGAGCAATCTCAAAAGCTTTTTGATATTCAATCTTACTATTGATGATCTGCCTAAACTGTAAATTCTTTTCATAGGCTGTCGTTAGCGTATCTCGGAAACTGATTTTTTTCGTAATATTTGTTAATTCGTACTCAGGGACACCATAACGTTTGAAAACATCACGAATTGCCTGTTTTGCTCCAAAGGTCGAATAAGTGACAATCTGTGCCACATGTTGACTGCCATAGCGATCACGAACATAGCGAATGAACTCTGGTCTATAGAGGTCAGGAATGTCGATATCGATATCGGGCATGGTATAGCGCTCACGATTTAAAAAGCGCTCAAAAATCAGATTCTTCTCAACCGGGTCAATCCCAGTGATATCAAGTGAGTAAGCTACTAGACTACCCACAGCAGAACCACGCCCCATTCCCATATAGTAGCCTTGGGAACGTCCAAAACGGAGCAAATCCCAAACTACAAGGAAATAATCGTCAAAGCCCATATCATGAATCACAGCTAATTCCTCATTCAGTCGCTCATGATAGATAGCTGAGGTTAGCCTCTTGTCACTCAAGCCTTGCTCAGCTCTCTCTCTAAGTTCTTCGACCGCTGGTCTTTCAGGATTAAAGCGAGGGAGTTTTAAACTTGGGTCGATTTGATAGCTTACATTCTCTATCAGACCTTGGAGATTGGCAAGCGCCTGAGGGAAGCGATTTTTAAACCGTGCTTCCAAGTCTGAGGCAGGTAAAAAAATCCCTTGTTGTGAATGCAGATCCACTTCTCTCAGACTGACATTGTCCTTGACTGCTGACAAGATTTGTAAAACTTGAATATCTTCTTTTTCAAAAGAGTTGACCTGATAGAGTGGAAGAATGGGGCTAGTAAAGACTTCTTGAGGAGTATCTGGACTAACACCGATAAAATAATCAACCCCCAAATCCAACTGTTCGACCCCATTAAAATAGGGAACAACAATGGCCACATCTTCGAGGTGGGAGGTGAAGTCAGACCAATTTTTCCGTCCAGTCATTTTTAAAGTGGATAACTTCATCAACTCTTGATAGCCTTTAGTGGATAGGGCTAGAAAACGAAGAGAAATATTCTCCTTATCTTTGATCAAGGTCATTTCAAGACCAATTAAAGGTTGGATTCCATATTTTCGAGTCACCTCTAAAAAATGATAAGCCCCATAGAGATTATCCACATCCATGATAGCAAGGTGAGAATAGCCATACTCTTTAGCCGTTTGTACATATTTTTCAATCGAAACCACACTTTCCATAAAACTATAAACAGTCTTGGTGTCGAGCTGTACAATCATTTCTTCTCCTCCTTGCTTTCGTTCTACTACTATTATACCATTTTAAGCTGGATATTGAAGCAACTCTGCACTTTCTTTTCAATATCATCAGTTACAAACTTCTTCTCTTCTTAGTGTTAAATTCTTCTCTATTCATTCTCTATTAAAAGGAAGAAAATAAATAAAAAATTAATATTATATGATAGTTTTAGATGTAAATTTAGATATATTTATACCAAACGAAGTATAATAAAGATAGGAGCTATATGCAATTTTACATATAAAAATCTCTAGAAAAAGGCTTACTTCTATGGTATTTATTCAGCATTTTATAATAACTTACCAAATTGATATGCTGGTTTAAGAAATTTATTTCATTTAAGTTTATTTATTCCATTTTTCCCTCTTTTTTGATATAATAAATTTAGTTGTTTTCAAAGGAGAGAAACATGCGTTTTAATCAATTCAGCTACCAACCAACCACTAGTTCTCAACGATTTGAGGAATTAGAAGGTCTTGGTCTAAAGCTGTCACCCCAACTGTCCTTAAAAAGACAGTTTGAAGACTTCATTCGTTGGAGTTTTTTCACTTATTCTAACACGGATTATTCTTTGTCGACTTTGGCTGCGGATAAAGAAACAGATTTAGTAACCTTTTTCCAGTCAGACCGTGAGTTAACTGCGGAGATTTTCTACACAGTAGTTTTTCAACTTTTAGGATTTAGCTATCTTGTTGACTTTGAAGATTCCGAACAGTTTCGTAAAGAAATTGGTTTTCCTATTGTTTATGGAGATCTCATTGAAAATCTTTATCAGTTACTCAATACGCGAACGAAAAAAGGAAATACGCTCATCGATCAGCTTGTTAGTGATGGACTCATTTCAGAAGACAATCACTACCACTACTTTAATGGTAAGAGCTTGGCAACCTTCTCTACTCACAATGTCATTCGTGAAGTCGTATATGTCGAGAGCCGTGTGGATACTGATAAAGACGGACTCCCTGACTTAGTCAAGGTCAGCATTATTCGCCCGCGTTATGATGGACAGATTCCTTCAGTCATGACTGCCAGCCCTTACCACCAAGGGACCAACGACAAAGCCAGTGACAAGGCTCTCTATAAAATGGAGGGAGAGCTTGAGGTCAAACCGCCCCACACCATTGAACTTGAAGAACCTAAGCTGAATTTAGTCGAACCTCATGGTCAAGCAGAAGTTGTCACAGAAGCTGAAGAAAAGCTATCTCATATCAATAGCTCATATACTCTAAATGACTACTTCCTCCCACGTGGATTTGCCAATCTCTATGTATCGGGTGTTGGGACCAGGGATTCCCAAGGGCTCATGACCAATGGGGACTACCAGCAGATTGAGGCCTATAAAAATGTCATTGATTGGCTCAATGGTCGTTGCCGTGCTTTCACGGACCACACGCGCAAGCACCAAGTCAAGGCTGACTGGTCAAACGGCAAAGTCGCAACAACAGGTATTTCCTATCTAGGTACCATGTCCAATGGTCTCGCCACCACTGGTGTTGATGGCTTAGAAGTCATCATCGCTGAAGCAGGTATTTCCTCTTGGTACAACTACTATCGGGAAAATGGTCTAGTGACCAGCCCAGGGGGCTATCCAGGTGAGGATTTTGACTCACTTGCTGAATTGACCTACTCTCGCAACCTCCAAGCCGGTGACTATATTCGTGGCAATGAAGCTCATCAAGCAGACTTAGAAAAGGTTAAAGAGAAACTCGATCGCAAGACTGGTGACTACAATCAGTTTTGGCATGACCGCAACTATCTGATCAATGCTCACAAGGTTCAAGCCGAGATCGTCTTTACGCATGGTTCCCAGGATTGGAACGTCAAACCTCTTCATGTTTACCAGATGTTTCATGCCCTTCCTAGCCATATAAATAAGCACCTCTTTTTTCATCATGGTGCTCATGTTTATATGAACAACTGGCAGTCGATTGACTTCCGAGAGTCCATGAATGCCTTGTTAAGTAAGAAATTGTTAGGACTTGACTCAGGCTATCAACTTCCGACTGTTATCTGGCAGGACAATACCGAACCGCAAACATGGCAGAGTCTTGATGACTTTGGCAAGCAAGATGAACTGCATACCTTCTCTCTTGGTAATGATGAAAAAGTGATTCAAAACCATTATGATCAAAAAGATTTTGATCGTTATGGCAAGACTTACCAGACCTTTAACACTGAACTTTACCAAGGTAAAGCCAATCAGATCACCATTGACCTTCCAGTAAGTCAAGACATTCACTTAAATGGGCGAGTGGAGTTGAAACTTCGTGTCAAATCGAGTACAAACAAGGGCTTATTATCAGCCCAACTGTTAGAACTTGGACAAAAGAAATATCTACAGCCTTATCCAGCGGTTTTAAGTGCTAGAACCATTGACAACGGTCGCTACCACATGCTTGAAAATCTCTGCGAACTGCCATTCAATCCAAGTGCCCAACGTGTCATCACCAAAGGTTACCTTAATCTTCAAAATCGAACCAATCTCTTGACGATTGAAGAAATCCAACCAAATGAATGGATGGACTTCAAGCTAGAGCTTCAACCAACTATCTACAAACTTAAAGAAGGAGATACTCTCCGTTTGGTTCTCTACACAACAGACTTTGAGATTACAATTCGAGATAATACAGACTATCAGTTGACTGTTGATTTAGCACAGTCTAGTCTTATCCTACCTTGTCAAAAGGTATAATGTACCAGACTTTCAATGTGGAAGTATTCAAAGGAAAAGTCAATCAAATTGACCATTGAACTTCTTATAACCAAGGGTTTCCACTTGAACAGTCGAATCAAACATAAACTTCGTATCAAAACCAGTTCAAATAAGAGTTATTTAGAAACCTCTAGATGGAACTTGGGCAGAAGATACTCCCCCCTCTAACCAACATGTGTAACCATTTATCATATACGCTACTAGACCACATGTTGGAAATCTCTGTGAATTAACATTTAGAGTGAATTCACAAAACGCCGTGACAAAAAGCTACCCAAATTGAATGATTCACTGTCATTAAAGAACATCAATGTAGATGAACGGATTGCTACCCAGTTTATCTGCACGCAACTAGTGACAAAGTTAAAAGAAGGAGAATCTCTCCATCTAGTTCTTTATCCTACTGACTGCGAAATCATCATACGTGACAATACCGCCTACCACCCGACTGACGTTATCGTTCAGTCCACGCTACTGTACCTTGTAAAAGGAGTACTTACTTTATGAACAAATCAGAACACAGACACCAACTTATCCGCGCCCTCGTTTCAAAAAACAAAATCCATACACAAGCTGAATTACAAGCCTTATTAGCGGAAAATGATATCCAAGTTACTCAGGCTACCTTATCACGCGATATCAAAACCATGAACCTTTCAAAAGTGCGCGAAGAGGATAATTCTTACTATGTGCTAAATACAGGCTCTATCTCCAAATGGGAAAAACGTCTTGAAAACTATATGGAAGATGCTCTTGTTATGTTGCGTCCGGTGCAACACCAAGTTATTTTGAAAACTTTACCCGGTTTAGCCCAATCATTTGGATCTGTAATTGATTCCTTGGCCTTTCCAGATATCGTTGCAACCCTTTGTGGAGATGACGTCTGCATGATTATCTGTGAAGATGCTGCAAAAGCGCAGGCTTGTTTTGAGAGTCTTAAAAAATATGCGCCGCCATTTTTCTTTAGTGAATAAAACAAATCCCGTGATTAAAAGATCACGGGAATTTTTTATTTCTTTGACTGTGTTTCTTCTTTCTTTGTACGTGCCAATCGAAGAGCACGTTTTGGATTGAGACGATTAAACAATTCTTCTAGTTTCTTTTCATTCCATACATCTGCTGCAGAAACAAAATTTCCATCTGCATCTCGGAATGATATCGGTTTATCTCCCATATCAATCTCCTAGTCTACAAATTCAAATTCAAATTTACCAATCCGGACCAAATCGCCATCTTTGGCGCCACGTGCACGAAGGGCTTCGTCAACCCCCATACCACGAAGCTGACGAGCAAACTTCATGACCGATTCGTCACGGTCAAAGTTGGTCATGTTAAAGAGTTTCATGAGTTTTTCACCAGAAAGTACCCATGTCGCATCATCATCACGACTAATCTCAAAGGCTTTTTCTTCCTCGTCAAAGCCATAGTAAGCCTCTTCTTCCATATCGGATTCATCATAAATCGGGAATTCTGGAGTCTTGTCTAACAATTCAGCTGTCGCGTCTAAAAGAGTCGCCAAGCCTTGCTTGGTCAATCCAGAAATTGGGAAGATGGCTGGAAGTTCCTCAAACTCGTCGTAGTTTGCTGCCAACTTTTCCTTGAAAGTTTTCAGATTTTCCTGACTTTCAGGCATATCCATCTTGTTGGCCACGATAATCTGTGGACGTTCCATGAGACGAAGGTTATAGGATTCCAATTCCTTATTGATAGCAAGGTAGTCCTCATAAGGATCACGTCCTTCACTAGCTGACATATCGATGACATGGAGGATAACTCGAGTGCGTTCAATATGACGTAGAAACTGGGTTCCAAGACCAACACCTTGACTAGCCCCTTCAATCAAACCTGGAAGGTCTGCTACTGCAAAAGATTCACCTGACTGTGTACGAACCATACCCAAATTAGGGACAATCGTCGTAAAGTGGTAAGCACCGATTTTAGGTTTAGCTGAAGTGATGACACTAAGCAAAGTTGACTTTCCGACAGATGGGAAACCGACCAAGCCGACATCCGCTAGAATCTTCAATTCCAGTTGCAACTCACGTTCTTGACCTGGTTCTCCATTCTCAGAGATTTCAGGTGCAGGATTTTTTGGAGTGGCAAAACGGATATTTCCACGACCACCTCGACCGCCATGAGCCACGATAAATTCCTGACCATGTTCAATCAAGTCTGTAATGACTTTGCCAGTTTCTGCATCACGTACAGTAGTTCCCTGTGGCACACGAACACGAAGGTCTTCTGCACCACGACCGTGCATTCC
Source organism: Streptococcus sp. 27098_8_51 (assembly GCF_041432205.1). Classification (GTDB taxonomy): domain Bacteria; phylum Bacillota; class Bacilli; order Lactobacillales; family Streptococcaceae; genus Streptococcus. The sequence continues at coordinate 203,690 of NZ_JAPVZE010000001.1, read as the reverse complement.
TTTTGTCATTCCTTTTTCACCGGAATCAGCCTTGAAATGACGGTTATAGCGGAAATCCATCAAGGTACGCAAACCTTCGTCTACCACGAAAACAACGTTACCTCCACGTCCACCATCACCACCCCAAGGACCGCCATTAGGGACATATTTTTCACGGCGAAAGGCAACCATGCCATCGCCACCATTACCAGCCTTGACCTTAATCTTGGCTGTATCTAAAAACATACTCATATTTTCTTCTCACTTTAAAAAGGCTGGGGAGAACCCAGTCATTAGTTATTGTTTCTATCCTCGTAGCTTGCTTAGAATCTACTAAAAGCTCCAAGCGCAGTTGCAAAGATACCAGCAAGGGTTACAAACAACATGATGAGCACGACAACAAGTGTCACCTTTTCAAACAAAGTTTTTTTACGTTTTCCGTTATCTCCAAAAGCCATAACTTCTCCTTTTTCTATATAATTTTAATTTAATATTCTGTTGAAACTGGTGCAATCAACCATAAAATGATATAAGCAAGGACTCCTGTCCCATAACAAAATGCAAGAACAGCCCAAATGACACGAACAATTGTTGGATCAATATCAAAATAATGAGCAACTCCTGCGCATACTCCACCAATTTTTGATCTTTTCCGCTTCTCATTAATTTTTTCATTTTTTCTTCCTCTTATTCTATTATTTGAATTCGTCTCTCCAATAATCTCTGATGCTAGACAATTGTTTTCGAGACGCTCTTAAAATACGCTTGGATTCTTTTACTGGGCTTGTAACAGCCTGTTGAGGTAGATAGAGAATCGTTTTTAAGAAGCGTTGAGTGACAGGTTGTCCATCATGTAGCTCATGTTCAAAGTTATTTGAGATAATGGCATCAAGGTAAAACTCATGAACTCGTTTCCCAAAATTTTCAGCCGAAATCTCGTACAACTTATCCGCTAACTTTTGTTCAGACATATCAGGAGTAGCGATCAAAGCTTCAAGGATAGCTCCTGCAAGCTCTCGTTCTCCATAGTAGAGGGTCCCAAACATTTTATCATTGATCAGATTTTCAAGATAGGGATTGCCATGAGCAATAACAGGCGTTCCACTGGCTAGACTTTCTAGATAGGTTAAACCCTGAGTCTCACTCGTAGAGGCTGAAATAAAGAAATCAGCTGCTTTATAGTACAAGGCTGTCTCACTTGGAGCAATCATACCTGTAAAAATCACATGTTTTTGTATGTTTAATTTCCCTGCTTGTTCTTTCAGACTGTCCAGATAAGGTCCGTCTCCAGCAACAACCAACTTCACCTTGTCTTCTTCTTTCAAAACCTGCGCAAAGGCAGCTAAGACTGCTTGGATATTCTTTTCAAAGGAGATACGAGAAAGGCTCAGTAGCATTTTCTCGCCTTCCTGAATACCTAACTTCGAACGAAGTTCTTGCAAGTTTTCCTCTTTGATCTCAGGTCGTTCAAACTTAGCCAGCTCAATTCCAGTTGGGATGACCCGCTTTTCAACCTTGACTTTGTATTTAGATAAAAGGTCACGAACAATCTCACTAGGGCAAATCACGCCATCTACATCATGAAGGAAGCCACGCACCAAATATTTTACCATACTCGGACGAATTAGCATGCCCTTAGCAATGTAATGCACATAGTCTTCATACTGGGTATGGTAGGTATGAATAACTGGAATTTTCAATTCTCTAGCAATCCAAATCCCTAACAAACCAAGAGAAAATTCGGTCTGGGTATGAATAATATCGAGTTGATACTGCTTGGCAATTTCAAGTGCCTTTGTAAAACCTCGGTAGGCAAATCGTCGATCCTTAAACGCAAAGAAAGGGACACTCGGAATGCGAATAATTTGCCAATCTTCGTATCGGTTTACGTCTTTATCAGTCGTTGTAAAGATAAAAACTGCATGTCCTTGCTTTTCAAGCTCAGTTTTCAAGGTCCGTATACTAGTCGCAACCCCGGAAACTTGAGGGAAATAGGTGTCTGTAAATAAACCAATTCGCATAAATTACCTCACTTTTTGCCCAAAGCAGCCTGTTCTCGATAAAATTTTAACCAGATTTCCAACAAATGCTCCTCAGAGTACTCTTTGGAAATCTCACGAGCTTTTTCTTTCAAGTCCTTTAAGGCTTCAGGGTCATTCTTGTATTCTAGGATTGCTTCTCTCATCTCGGAAACATCACTTGTAGCACGATAATTCCCATCAAGAATAACCTTATACAGATCCAAATCTCTTAACATAATAGGAGCCTCGCAACTAGCAGCCTCTAAGATAGTCATAGGGAATAATTCATTGTAACTTGGTAGCAAGAATAGATCCGCCATAGCGTAAAGTTCCCGCATCCGTTCCGGTGACACAATTCCAGGGAAAATAAGATTTTTGGGTGGATTGTCCATTATCTTCTTGTAGCGTTCATAACCATCTGTCATCCCACCAAATGAAAAACCACCTGCCCAGATAAAGGTAATTTCTGGCAATTCCTCAGCAAGACGGATAAAATCATCAATTCCTTTACGTTTCTGAACCTGACCCGCACCGATTACGACAAACTGATCTTCCGCGAGATCCATTTCCTTCCGGAGTTGAGCAACTTGTTCAGCTGGTAATGGATGCCATTTTTCTTTGTTTACAAAATTTGGAATATAAGTTACTTTTTCACGCGGAATACCAGCAGCCACTAAATCCTCGATAAACATGGGATTGACCACCACCAAGTGTTCCATTCGGTTGTAAAAGGAAAAAACATAGCGTTTGACAATTCCTTTTAGGAAAAATGGAATCTTCAAACTCCCCTCAAGCGTATCAGGCAAAAAATGCACATAGCCAATTTTTCTCCCAGAGCGTTTCTTTTGGAAAGTAGATAAATAGTAGGGGAAATCAATGGTATGAAAGTGAGTTACATCCGCTTCTACAGGAAGATTCTCTGTAACAATCAACTGGTCTTTGGCTTCGCGGTGAAGGAGACTAACCAATTCTCGATAAGCTCCTGACACTCCTTGACCAGCTACTTTTTCACTTGAGCTTAGCATATTAATACGCAATTTTTCGTTTTCCATACCTTCCATTATACCATTTTATTTCCAGAAAATCAGCAAAAGAAAGAAGAGACGATTGGAAAAAGGATAAAATTATCCTATTTTCCAATCGTCTCTCGCATTTTTCTTAGTCTTTATTTAATTCCTAGGGCGATACGCGCGTATCGGCTCATTTTTTCAACCGTCCAAGCTGGATACCAGACCAATTTAACTTCGGTATTGGTTACCTCAGGCACTTCTGTCATCGCATCATGTATCTGGTCTGTCAAAAGGTCAGCCAGTGGGCAGCCCATAGTTGTCAAGGTCATATCAATTTCAGTGTGACCTGTTTCACCATCAAAACGAATTTCATAAATCAAACCTAGGTTGACAATATCAATCCCCAACTCAGGGTCGATGACTTCTTCCAAGGCATTTAAAATGCGTGTTTTGATCGTTTCAATTTGCTCTTCTGTATAAGCCATGTTATTCCTCACTCTTAGTCTTCAATAAAATCACGAAGCGGTTTGCTGCGACTTGGTTGACGCAATTTTCTCAAAGCCTTGGCCTCGATCTGACGGATACGCTCACGAGTCACGTTAAAGACTTTCCCAACATCTTCAAGAGTACGCATTTTCCCATCGTCCAAACCGAAGCGCAAGCGCAGAACGTTTTCTTCACGATCTGTAAGAGTATCCAAGACTTCATCCAACTGCTCGCGCAAAACGATTCGAGTTGTGTAGTCTACTGGATTTTCAATCACTTCGTCTTCAATAAAGTCCCCAAGATGACTATCGTCCTCTTCACCGATCGGTGTTTCAAGTGATACTGGTTCTTGGGCGATTTTCAAGATTTCACGAACCTTGTCAGGTGTCATATCCATACGCTCAGCGATTTGTTCAGGTGTTGGATCTTGCCCCAATTCTTGAAGGAGATTACGCTGTTCACGGACAAGCTTGTTAATGGTTTCAACCATGTGGACAGGGATACGGATAGTGCGGGCCTGGTCAGCAATGGCACGAGTGATTGCCTGACGAATCCACCAAGTTGCGTAAGTTGAAAACTTAAATCCTTTTGAATAGTCAAACTTGTCAACAGCCTTCATCAAGCCCATGTTTCCTTCTTGAATCAAGTCAAGAAATTGCATACCACGCCCTACGTAGCGCTTAGCAATCGAAACCACCAAACGAAGGTTGGCTTCTGCAAGACGTTGTTTGGCTTCAATATCACCAGCCTCAACTGCTAGGGCCAATTCTTTTTCCTCTTCGTTAGTCAAGAGAGGAACCACCCCGATTTCCTTCAAATACATACGGACTGGGTCATTAACCTTGGCAGAAGTTGAGCCAATCAAGTCCTCATCACTGAGTTCTGACTCTTCTTCTACACTAAGCACACGCGCACTTGGATTTCCTTCATTATCTGTGATAGAAATTCCAGCATCCTGAATCCGTTGCAAAAGGTCTTCAATGCCGTCTGCATCGAGGGTGAAAGGAATAACCAGACTTGAATTGATTTCGTCATCTGTTGCTGTTCCTGTTTTTTTGTGGTTACGGATAAAGTCTGCTACTTGCACATCAAATGTGGTTACTTCTTTTTGTTTTGTTGCCATTATTACTCCATTCTTCTCTTTTGGGAAATCAATCGTTGCAATTCTTCCAAGGCTGTGTCTGTATCTCCTACATGACTAGCTTCCTGCACTTTCTTTTTAATTCTTAAATTGTCCTTGCTGAGGAGGGCACGGTTTCGAGTCGCTTCGACTTCCGCTAGCTCTTGAGGCGACATCTCAGCTGGCAAATCCAGACTAAGCACGTGGTACCAAGCATTTTCAACCTCAGGCGTCTGATGAGAAAGTTCCTCTGAGCCGACTTCTCCCTGCTCACTTAATAATTCGTAAAGAATCTGAAATTCTGGGGTATCAAAGAAAAAATCTTCTCTTAATCGGTAGTCATTTAACACAACTGGGTTCTCAGCCATCCTATAGAGGAGATGAGCCTCTGCTCTCATGACTGCTGTCAGTTGCCGCGTTACAGGTAAAGTAATCGCTGCTGGAGGTTGCTCCTCTTTGACTCTTTCCTGCCTCTGGACAATCCGACTTTCATTTACAATCTGCTCCACCTGTTGGTAATCAAAAGAAGGTAGATTATCCGCCAAAATGTGGATATAAGAATTCTGGGCAGTGATAGACTTTTCTTTGGCGATTAGGGGCGCAATCTTTTCAATGAATTCGATTTGCGCCTGTAAGTTATCACTATTTTCAGGCTTTAGCTGGTGAATATAGAACTCTATAGGACTAATCCGAGTCTTGGTTAAAAGGTAAGCCAGGTCTTCAGCAGAATTCTTTTGCAAATACTCATCTGGGTCCATGGCATCAGGTACTCGGACAACCTCAACTGAGAAGTCTTTTAACTCCTCTAGAGCCTTGGCTGTTGCTGCCTGCCCTGCCTTGTCACCATCATAGCTGAGAACTATCTTTTTGGTAAAGCGTTTGAGGTGATCAACATGCTCCTTGCTTAAGGCTGTTCCCATGGAAGCTACAGCATTTTCTATACCAGCACGGTAGGCCGCGATCACATCCATGAAGCCTTCCATCAGATAGAGTTCTGTAATCTTACCTGTTCCCTTTTTTGCCTTGTCCAAATGATACAATTCGTAACTCTTGTTAAAAATTGCAGTCGAGCGACTATTTTTATATTTGGCAGTCTGACTATCCGTTTCTTGCCAGATACGACCTGAAAAGGCAATGACCTGTCCCTTGTCATTGGTCAAAGGAAAGATGATCCGTCCAAAGAAAGTATCATAAAATTGATTACCATCTGACAGATAAAACAAGCCCGAATCCAATAAATCCTTTTCCTCAAACTTGTCAGCCAAACGTTGATAGAGATAAGTTCTCTCTGCTGGAGCTAGTCCAATCTGGAAGTGCTTCAGAACATCATCTGTCAATCCGCGTTTGTAGAGATAAGCCCTTGCTTCTTCTCCCATCTTTGTCGTCATGAGGATGGCATGGTAAAAACGGGCAGCTTCTTCATGCATATCGTATAGAGCTTGATGAGGGGAAGTTTGTTGGGGACGAGACTGTACCGGCGTAGCTAGTTGAATACCGACGCGCTCTCCTAAGAGCTGAACGGCTTCCATGAAGGACACACCTTGGTATTCTTCGATAAACTTAAAGACATCTCCTGAACGACCACAGCCAAAACAGTGATAAAACTGCTTGTCTTCCACAACGTTGAAAGAAGGGGTCTTTTCACCATGAAAAGGACAGAGCCCTAAATAGTTCCGTCCAGCCTTTTGTAAAGAAATCACATCACCTATGACTTCCACAATGTTGGCATTGTTTTTGATTTCTTCAATGACTTGCTTGTCAACCATACACAATACCTCCATCTTATCATAGTTTCACGTAAACTAGTATAGCTCATTTCTGAAAAAAAGTAAACCATTTCATACGCTTTCCGTAATTCTCTTTGCCTTATTTTTCTAGATAGAAAGAGGTGATAAAAAACTCAGAAACACTTCCATGTTTCTAAGTTAATTTTCACTATTTTTTGATGATTATTTAACTCACCTATTCAAATAATTGATAGTAGTCTGAGATTTTCATCTTAGCTTTTTCTTCTTTATTGAGGTCTTGGATAATACGACCTTCCTTCATGACTATCAGACGATTTCCATACTTCAGTGCATCCTCCATATGGTGGGTAATCATCAAGGCTGTTAGATGATCCTTGCTGACAAAGTCATCTGTTAACTCCATCAAGGCAACACTTGTTTTTGGGTCAAGAGCTGCTGTGTGTTCATCCAACAAGAGCAACTCTGGTCGCTTCAAGGTTGCCATCAAGAGACTCAAGGCCTGGCGTTGACCACCTGATAGAAATTCAATAGGAGTGTCCAGGTGTTTTTCAAGACCATTTCCCACTTTTTCAATGGTAGCCTGAAACTCTTCCCTATGGCTTGAAAGTCTCCTAGGAAGGAGTCCTCTCTTCTCACCACGAAACTTGGCAATCAAGAGATTTTCCGCCACTGTCATACGGGGAGCCGTACCCATCTTAGGATCCTGAAAGACACGAGACAAATACGTAGCCCGCTTTTCAGGTGAAAAATGCGTCACGTCCTCGCCCATGATACGGATACTTCCACTTGTTAAAGGTAAGGTACCTGCAATCGTGTTAAAAAGCGTTGACTTCCCAGCTCCATTTCCCCCTAAGATGGTAATGAAATCATGTTCGAAAATTTCAAGAGAAACATCATTCAGAATGATTTTTTCCTCGTCAAAGCCATTCGTGATGACTTTGGTAGCATTTTTTAATTCTACAATTGCTGTCATTTGCTAAACTTGACTCCTTTCAGGTATTTGCTTTTAAAGGTTGGAATCATGAGGCAAACCGCCAAAATCAAGGCGCTGTACAAACGAAGATAACTTGTATTAAACCCAAGAGCAATCACTCCCCAGACGAGGAACTGATAAGCAATAGACCCCACGACAATGGTCATGAGTCGCTCTGCCAGGATCAAACTCTTGAACAATACCTCACCAATAATCAAGCTAGCAAGCCCTACGACAATCACTCCAATTCCTCGAGAAACGTCTGCATATCCTTCTTGTTGAGCAATTAATGCCCCTGCAAGCGCGATAATCCCATTTGAGAGAACCAAACCCATGAGTTCCATACGTCCCGTATTGATACCAAAGCTACGTGCCATATCAGGATTGTCACCGGTAGCGATGTAGGCCTGACCTAGTTTGGTATCTAGGAAAAAGAGCATGAGACCAATAACAAGAGCTACAAAGATTAATCCAGTCAGCAGTTGGTTAAGGTCTGAATCAAAAGGCAAGACATCCTGAATTTGCTTGGTTCCAAGAAGCCCCAGATTGGCACGCCCCATAATCATGAGCATGATGGAATGGCAGGAAGTCATGACCAGAATCCCTGATAAGAGGGTTGGGATTTTTCCTTTGGTATATAAGAGACCTGTCGCCATTCCAGCTAGACAGCCCGCTCCTACTGCGGCTAGGGTTGCTAAAAATGGGTTGACTCCCTGTGTTATCAAGGTTACAGCTACTGCTCCCCCAAGAGGAAAAGAACCTTCAGTAGTCATATCAGGGAAATTCAAAATTCGAAAAGTCATAAAGATTCCCAAACCTAAAATCGCCCAGACCATCCCCTGAGAAATAATGGATACTATCATAATCTTTCACTCATTTCTTTCTTTAGTAAAAATGGGAGGAGATGTGCCCAGCTCCTCCTTTATCTTTATTCAATCACTTGTCCTGCTTCTTTTAGAACGGACTCAGGAATGGTGATACCAAGTTCCTGCGCTAGTTTTTTGTTAATCACTGACTTACCAGTTGAAAAGACATTAACTGGCGTATCAGCTGGTTTTTCACCTTTCAAAACTTTGGCAATCATTTTACCAGTAGCCACTCCAAGATCGTGTTGGTCAACTACTACAGATGCTAATCCACCTGCTTCTACCATGGCAGTGGCACTTGGGTAGATTGGCTTTTTAGCTGTTTGGTTACTTGAAACAACTGTTGAGAATGCTGATGCGATGGTGTTATCAATTGGAACCCAAATCGCATCGACCTTGCTTGTCATGACATTAACTGTTGAAGCAATTTCATTTGTTGATGGAACAGCAAATGTTTCGACTGTCAAACCTGCTTTTTCAGCATAAGCCTTGAATTCTTCTACCTGTGTTTTTGAGTTATCTTCGCTACTTGAGTAAAGAGCTCCGATTGTTTTGACATTTGGTGTGAGGGTTTTAATCAACTCTACTTGTTGTTCAGCAGGGTTGTGGTCTGACACCCCTGTGATGTTGCCACCTGGTTTTTTCAAATCTTTGACCAAGTTAGCACCGATTGGGTCTGTAATAGCAGCCATGATAACTGGTAGATCTTTAGTAGCACTTGCAAGTCCTTGAGCTGCTGGTGTTGCAATCCCAACAACTACATCGTTTCCATTTGCTACCAATTGTTTACTCATGGTTGCAACCTTGCTCTGATCTCCTTCAGAGTTCATAAAGTCAATTTTTACCTGGTCGTCCTTATAGCCTTCTTCAGCTAGTCCATCTTGAATCCCTTGGTAAATCAAGTCCAAGGATGGATGACTAACAAATTGAAGGACACCAACCTTAGCGACCTTTTGCTCTTCCTTAGCTGCAGGCTTGTTCATTGATGAATAAATCAAGCTAGCTACTACCAATACTGCTAATCCAGCGACAATTCCAATCAAACGTTTATTTTTCATTTTTATTTCTCCTTAATTCTTTTACCTTAATTTTTTAAATCACATCATCAAGCGATACCATCGTTTAAATTCCAATATCTTTCCTCCTCATAGAAAAAGTCCTCACACAAAAAACTTGTGTGAGGACGTCGATGCGCGGTGCCACCTCAATTATAGGGAATACCCCTATCGCTCTTTCTCGCAATAACGAGTTGCACTGTAAGGTGTGCTCACCGAATTTTTATGATTTCAAATTCTTAAGTACATTCAGCCCAATTTCATCAATTTCATCTATCTGCTTTCACCAACCACAGACTCTCTAAAAAACTTCAATGATTACTTTCTGAATGTTTAAATTATATCATTTTTCAACTACTTGTCAAGCTTATTTTTAGAATTTTTTAAACAATTCAAAAACTTCCCCTTGAAAAAAGAGGAAGTTTGTAGAATATCAGCCTGAATTACGCAAACCGGTTGCAATTCCGTTGATAGTTGTATGGATCAGTTTTTCTTCGTCAGCCGACAATTCGCCGCGACGTTGACGTTTGATTAACTCCAACTGGATGTAGTTCAGGATATTAAAGTAAGGCATACGATAGTTTAGACTGTCTTTTAGGTAAGAGTTTTCTGCCAAGAGTTCGTCATAGCCTTCGATAGCTAAAATAACGTCCTTAGTCAACTGCCATTCATCTAAAATAGTGTAGTAGATAGCTTGTACTTCTTCGTCTTCACAGAGCTTGGCATATTCAAAAGCAATGTTCATATTAGACTTAGACAAGACCATGTCTACATTGGAAAGCAAAGATTGGAAGAAAGGCCAGTTTTGGTACATGTCTCGAAGGAACTCGATATTCTTCGGATCTTGATCAATAAACTCTTTAAAGCTGGATCCCACACCATACCAGCCAGGGAACATGACACGGCTTTGTGACCATGAGAAGACCCAAGGAATAGCACGCAAACCGCCGATTTCAGTGATGGTCTTACGAGCTGCTGGACGCGAACCGATATTGAAGCTTGAAATAGCCTTGATTGGACTTGATTCAAAGAAATAGTCATAGAAATGTTCATTTCCAAAGACCAAATCACGGTAGATATCATAACTACGGTCTACTACTTGGTCCATAATAGCTTCGTAACGATTCGACGTATTAGTATCACTCTTCTTCTTGGTAATCATACGGTTAATGGCTGCAGAAACCAGCATTTCAAGGTTATAATAGGCAGCGTCTTTGTTACCGTATTTGTTTCCAATGACTTCTCCTTGCTCAGTCAGACGGATGCGGTCCTTGATAGACTTGAGTGGTTGAGATGTGATAGCTTCATAAGTTGGTCCACCACCACGACCCACAGTACCACCACGACCATGGAAGAAAGTAACCTTAACGCCAAATTCATCCCCAATAGCCGTCAGTTGTTGTTGCGCTTTATAGAGGGTCCAACATGATGATAGATAACCACCATCCTTGTTACTATCAGAGTAGCCAAGCATGATTTCTTGGTAGTTGTCTTTTGAAGCAATCCATTTTTTAGCCAAAGGAAGAGAGAAATATCTTCTCATGGTTTCTTCTGAGTGATCCAAATCTTCAATCGTTTCAAAGAGAGGAACAATCTGAACGCGGGCTTTTTGGGCATCCACCAAGCCGACTTCCTTAAGCATAATGGCTAGCTCTAACATATCGGATACACTGGTTGCGTGCGAAATGATGGTTTGACGAATAACATTTTCACCCAGTTTATCCTTCAACTTGCGCGCAGCTTTAAAGATAGAGAGTTCTTTTTCAAGCAGTTCTGACTTTTCAGCATGAGTCGCTGAGAGGATACGAGGATCTTCTTCCAACTCTTTTAAGAGGAGGTCACATTTTTCGTCTTCAGACAGATCGCTATAGTGATTATTGATACCAGCAGATGCAAGCAATTCAGCCACACAGGCTTCGTGAACACTAGAATCCTGGCGCATATCAATAGAAGCAAGGTAGAAACCAAAAATTTCGACAGCTTGCATCAACTCGACAAATTCTCCTGAAATCAGGTATTCTCCTTTGTTCTCAAGGAGAGAGTCGCGAATGGCCAACAAATCTTGATAAAATTCATCTGCAGTGGCATATCTTGGCTGAAGGTCCTTGTCTTCAATGAGATAAGCCTTGGTTGCCTGCATCTTAGCTTGGATGTCAAAAAGAGCACGACGATAGAGTTCTTTTTCACGGTAAATCGAGTTATCTTGTGACTTCAGCGCCATCTCACGGACCTTGTCGCTGACATTCACGATGCTGGTTGACAGTGAAAACTCACGATAAAGATTATAAATCTTTTCATCATAGTAGTTCATGATGACTTCACACTGAGTCAAAGCTGATTTGTTGAGGGTTTCCGCAGTTACGAAAGGATTTCCATCACGGTCTCCTCCGATCCACATCCCCATAGTAATCGGTTTTGGATGCTCAAGCTCGATACCTTGTTCTTTAGCTAGTTTCTTATACTCAGCCGTCAAACGTGGAACAGCATTCAGGAAAGAACTTTGGTAATACTCCATCACGTTGGTGATTTCGTTCGTTACTTTCAATTTTTTCTCACGAATCATGTCCGTTTGCATGATAATCTCAATGTAACGGCGGAGATCTGTGTGCCATTTTTCTTTATTAATCAAGCCGAGTTTGACATCACGGTACTTGCGCAAGAGCGTATGGATGTGGTTGGTTAAATCCAGCATACTCTTGCGTTGTACTTGCGTTGGATGGGCGGTCAAGACAGGAACGACATTTAACTTTTCTAAAATTTCGGCTGCATTTTCTTTTTCAGCTACCATCTTAATCGTTGTAGATAATTTTCCTAAATAGTCTTGGTCCACATTGTTTTGGTGATTGATTTCATAGGCCAAATCCACATCCTCAGAGATATTAATCAAAAGTGGAAGGATAGAGAAATAGCGTGAAATGTAAATCATTTCTTCATTCGAAAGACTGGTCACTAGGTCATTGAGCCCTTGATAATTCTCGCTAGTTGATAATTCCTTCAACTGGATAATCTTTTCAAAGGTTTCTGGCGCCAGCATATTTTTTGTGATATCTTCTAATAGCTCAGTCAGAATCAAGACTTCCTCTTGGACGACTGCTTTATTACTATAGTTTTCTAATTTTTGAAGAGACATATACTTTCCTTTCCATTCAATCCTTACAGACTTTCATCGGTTTGATTTTCGTATTCTCTGATAAGTTTGGCACGTTTTTCACTGGCATCAATATTCAGTACAAGCGCGATGGCCACGGATAATACCAATAGACTGTTCCCACCTTGTGAAAGGAAGGGGAAGGTTACCCCTGTAGAAGGAATCAACCCTGAAATCCCACCAATATTGACAAAGACCTGAACAAGGATCATTCCTCCGACACCAATAGCAACCATAGAGTTAAAGGGGTCCTTTGCTCGAATACCAACCAAGATGATTCGCAAAATCAAGAAGAAGAGTAGAGCCAAAATCATACTGGCTCCTACGAATCCAAACTCCTCGATGACAATCGAAAAGACGAAATCCGTATGGGCTTCTGGCAGATAACCACGCTTCTCGATAGAATTCCCTAGTCCCAGTCCGAACCAGCCACCATTAACCATGGCATAGTAGGAATTTGCGAGCTGGTGTCCTGCACCCGCCAAGTCATTAAAGGGATTAAAGAAGGCACTAAAACGTTTAGCAACGTAACCAAATACAGGAATTTGAGAGAACTTTTCAACCCCAACAAAGCGAATGACAGACAAGACTAACATTGAACTTCCTGCCAAGAGAGCTAGAATGGTCGAGAACCAACGATAGGCAATCCCACTAACCGTATACATGATGAGCGCCACCAAGACCAAGATGGTCGCATTACCCAAGTCTGGGAAAATTCCCAAGCTACCAATCAGAACCAGCAGAACAAAACGCCAGTCATTAAAAGCTCGAGGTAGCCACTGATTCTGTGTCAAAACCTGGAAGTCATAAACCGCAATCTCATCTTGTTGTTTTGAAAATCGATGTGCCAGGTACCAGATGATGATAATCTTAAGGTATTCCGCAGGCTGAATCGTTACAGGTCCTACAGAGATCCATCCGTATGCTCCATTGACAGGTGTTCCGACCAGTCGCGCCAGAGCTAAAAGAACCATCTCCACAATCATTACGATAAAAATAAGACGCCCATTTCTTAGGAAACCTAATTTTAATTTATAGATTAAGGCAATCAGAACCAAACTAGCTATCCAAAAGATCCCCTGGTTACGCACCAATTGAAAGGCACTTTTCCCTTCTTCGATCAAGGTTGCACTCGTTGTCGAGTACACCACAATCAGACCCAAAATCGATAAAAGGAAGTAAGGAATCAAAATGGAATAGTTTAGTAGGTGCCTTTTACTAATTTTCATATTTCACCACTCTAATAGGAACAGACGTTTCTGTTCCCAATTCCGTTTTATTTTCTAGTTTTGATTGCTATTATACCACTTTTTCAGAAAGAAAAAAACTCTTATCCTTTAATCCTTCGAATTTTACTCATTTTCTAGTATCAGGTATAAAAAAACAAATCTCTTTTGAGATTTGTTTTTTGATTTCTTAGTTAGATGAAGAGCTGCTGCTTGAGCTTGAGTCACCACCACCGATGTATTGGGTGAAGATGTTTTGGAAGGCTTGATCCTTAACCTTGATGTTTGCTGCTTGCAATTCTTTACCAATTACTCCTTGAACAAAGGCTGAATCATTTTGTTTTTGAGTCAAGATGATGGTCTTCAATTTTTCTTTATAATCCTCTATATTAGAAGATTTTTCTGTTTTCTTCGTTACTTTGATGATGTAGAACTGACTGCTGTAGGCTTGTGTTCCAGTAGCTGTAATCACATCAGAAACCCCGTTCACATCCAAGGCAAAGGCTGCTTTCTTGACTTGTTCTGGAAGTTCTGTAGAAGCAGAATCAAAAGTGATTTCTCCACCATTTTCTTTGGTCTTGTCGTCGTTAGAGTTGTCTTTTGCCAACTGAGCAAAATCTGCACCTTCTGCTTTAGCTTTCTCAAGTACTTCTTTTGCCTTGTCTTCATTATCCAAACGGATGATTTGAGCTGTTACATCTGGTGTGTAAGACTCAAAAGCTTTTTGGTAAGCTTCGTCTGTCAACTCACTCTCAGCAGCCTTCTTAACTGCCAATTCAACCAATTTGCTGGTACGGATTTGAGCTTTACGAGTCTCAGGTGTCATACCTGCACGTTGAAGCACGCTGTTGTAGCTATCGCCGTATTTCTTTTGTTCTTCAGCAACGGCGTCATCCACATCTTTATCCGTTACCTCTGATCCATATTGTTGTTCAAATACTTTTTGGATGGTCATATTGAGCAAGACTTGTTGTGCAGTTGGATTGTTTTTTACTTCTTCAAAGAATTGATGCTCTGTAATCACATCGCCCTTCATGCTGATCAAATCTTTTCCTTCAGAACTGTTTGAACAAGCTGCAAGTGTTGCTACTGATAAAAGTGTGATGGCTCCTGCCATAAGTTTTTTCTTCATTTTTACTCCTTTTACGGTAAGTGTTACCTTATCTATTTTACTATAATTTCTTAAATTTTTCTGAAAATCATTCGCTCTCAGGAAGCTCTACTTCTGCTAGATTCTTTCGTAGCATGAGAATGCCGTCCCCAAGTGGAACTAGAGTTGCTGTTAGACCTAGATTGTCCAAAGTTGCGTCGAAAAGTCTTTGCAAACCTCGATAAATGGTTCGTTGACCACGGCGGACTTCCATGATGTCCTTGGCAACATCTCCTCCTTGAAAAATATCATCCAAGACCACTACTCCACCAACTTCCAAGTGCTTGAGGATTTCAGGCAGAAAGACGATATACTTTGACTTGGCCGAATCCATAAAGATAAAATCATATGTTTCTGTCAAAGTAGATAAAACATCAACAGCATCACCTTCAAGTAAGGTGATTTGCTTACGACTGTCAAACTTGGCAAAATTTTCCTTGGCAAAGCCTATCATTTCTGGATTACGGTCAATGGTTGTAATCTTGGCATCTGGCGCATGTTCCGCCATCAAGAGGGCTGAAAAACCGATAGCTGTCCCAATTTCCAAAATGTTCTTGGGCTGTATGGTCTCCATGAGAAAACGGAAATACGCGACCGTTTCATGGGGAATAATGGGAATGTTTTCCTTACGCGCGAAGGTCTCCAATTCTTTTAAGGAACCTGTCACCTGCTTTTGACGCTGGCGCATGAGTTCAACGATTTCTTCCTTGACGACAGGCCGGCGCATATTGTGATTGGCATTTTTACTATAAGACTCTACCATCTTAAGCTAGTCCCAATTTTTCAACAAGGGCTTCAAACTCGTTCAAGCGACGTTCAAAGACTGCAAAGGCATCGTTAAGATAGTCTTCTTTTTCCATATCAACACCCGCTTTTCTCATGACATAGAGTGGATAGTCTGATTTACCTGCTTTGAGGTAGTCGATATAGCGGTCACGGTCTTCTTGACTACCATGGACAATCTTCTCAGCCAAGGCTGAAGCAGCTGCAAAACCTGTTGAATACTGATAAACATAGTAGTTATAGTAGAAGTGAGGAATGCGTGCCCACTCGTATTGGATCTGAGGATTGTCTTCCTTGCTGAGTCCATAGTACTCTTGGTTCAAGTCAGCGTAGAGCTTATTGAGGAAATCACTTGTCAAGACTTCTCCATTTTGGTCTGCTTGGTGGATGGCATGTTCAAACTCAGCGAATTGAGTTTGACGGAAAACTGTTCCACGGAAACCATCTAGGAAGTTATTGAGAATAGCAAAGCGAGTTGCATCGTCTTCTACTTCTTCCAACAATTTCTCTGTCAAGATATTTTCGTTAGTCGTTGAGGCAATCTCAGCCAAGAAGATAGAATAATCTCCGTAAACATAAGGTTGGGTTTCACGAGTATAGCTAGAGTGCATACTGTGACCTGTTTCATGGACAAGAGTAAAGAGATTATCTAGATTGTCCTGCCAGTTGAGAAGCATAAAGGCATTGGTATCGTAAGAACCACCAGAGTAGGCACCAGAACGCTTGCCTTGGTTTTCATAGACATCAATCCAACGCTCACTGAAGGCACGTTTAACACGGCTCAAGTAGTCGTCACCTAAAACTGCCAAAGCTTCTTCTGCCTTTTTCAAGGCTTCTTCGTAGGTAAAGCTATAATCTACTGACGAAAGCGGTGTGTAGACATCGTACATCTTGAGGTCGGAAATACCCAAGATTTTAGAACGAAGTTCTAGGTAACGATGCAAGAGCGGCAAATGCTTGCGAACTGCTGCAACTAGATTGTCATAGACACTTTCTGGAACAAAGTTAGCTGCGAGGGCTGCATGGCGAGCACTCTTATAGTTGCGAACTTTTGCGCGGTAGTTTTGCACCTTAACATTTGTCTGCAAAGTCTTAGCATAAGTATGTTGGAATTGCTCGTAAGTCGCATAAAGGGCTTCATAGGCACCACGACGCACTTCACGGTTTTTAGACTCCATCAAATGGATGTAAGTACCATGTGAGAGTTGCACTTCCTTGCCTTCGTCATCAAGAACGTATGGGAAGCTAATATCCGCATTGTCCAAAATAGCGAAGGTTTCACTAGCAGAACCAAAGATTTCTCCTGCTCCAGCAAGCAATTCTTCCTCACGTTGCGAAAGAACATGGTCTTTCTTTTGCAAGAGCTTGTCAAAAAAGTGCTTGTAAACTTGGAGTTTTGGTTGAGCTTCTAGGAAATCCGCATACTGCTCTTCCCTAATCTCCATAAACTCAGGTTCATAGAATGAAAAGGCTTGTTCTAACTGACTGTATAGGGTCATTGCCTTAGCATAGTACTCTTGATACTTGGCTTCACGCGTGTCCTGGTCATTTTTC
The DNA here is from genome assembly GCF_041432205.1 of Streptococcus sp. 27098_8_51. Taxonomy (GTDB): domain Bacteria; phylum Bacillota; class Bacilli; order Lactobacillales; family Streptococcaceae; genus Streptococcus. The sequence goes on along the minus strand of NZ_JAPVZE010000001.1, from coordinate 186,571 downwards.
ATATGTGCATAGACATAAAGCTTTTCAACTTGGCGTTCCAAATCAAGTGAAAATTCTGTGATCTCAAGCAAACTGTCTGCGCTGTCTAAGAGATGTCCCTCATACTGAGATGCTGTTTGTACTTTTTCAGTTAAATCTTTCAAGGCTTCTTCCCAAGCCTGGTCTGTTGGGTAGATTGTTGAAAGATCCCATGTATCTTTTTCATTTATTTCATGTCGTTGTAATACCATAAGATTCCTCCATCCTTTCTATTTTACCACATTTTTTGAGAAATATAAGTGATAAAAGGCTGGTGGATAGAGCTTTTGGCGATTATTTTTCGGATTTTTTTGATAGTAAGCCTGAAAATTTCTATAATAGCTAGTCAAATCCGTTTCAATCTGCAAAAAATCACCTGACTCTATCGGTCTGACCTGGGGATACCAGTCGTCCAGTTGATGGTTTAATAGATTGTCTCTTTGATAATAAGCTTCCTCCTGCTTCTTCATCCAGTAGGACGTTTGGTAGTACAACTGCTGGCGAATGTAGTGACAGATAGTGGAATCTTGCACAACTGCAAAACGAGGTAGTTTTTGTTTTTGATAAGGAAATCGTAGGATTTCCAAGAGATTTCCTTGACCATAGGGAAATTCTTTGACCTGAAAATGAAGCTTGCCACGTAGGTCCTGATGCAAAAGATATTTGAGTCTCAAAATTTTCCTTTTGAGATCCAGTTCCCAAACAAAGAAACCCATATTTTGACTAAAATAGAGGAATCCCCTTTGCAGTTGTGTTAATCGCTCTTTTAACCAGAGTTTTTCTCCCAGTAGCCAGATAACCTGATAGCCTTGGCTACGGTATCCTTGACTTCTATCGCCTAAAAGCTTTTGAGACAAGGGGCTGCACTGAACCTCCAGAGCTAGTTTCTCATTGACGAGAACATCCGCAACCTGCTGAATCTCAGGCAAACTATATTCTAAGGCGACCTGATTGTCCTTCTTGGCCCAGTGATAAAGGGCCTCTTTGTTGCCCAAGTGTTCTGGACTTTCATTTTCAAAAATGGCAATACAATCTCTTAACCTTTCATGGGCAAAATGCGTTCGAATACTCTGTCCTTGGCGTAATCGTAGTCCGCCCCCACAGGCTGGGCAGGTGTAAGGCTGCTTTGTCACATCTTTTTCAAGGGCATTCACCAAATTCCCCTTGGCATCTCTAGCTACAAACATGGTCTACCTCCTTTTCTCATTTATTCGAAAAAGAAGTGAAAAAGACTGGAATTCCAGCCTTTCATAATACTATTTCTTATCTTTTTTGTCTCTTAGAATATTTTTTTAGCATGGGAATGAGATTGGAAATCTGCTCACTTCTAATGACCAGCACGCCGTATTCTTGGCAGCGATTGGCATAAGCTGGATTGATTTTTCCCGTACAAACAATCAACTTGAGGCAACTCTCTCCAGCAAAATGATTGGCGTAGACTTCTAGTTCGTTGATGGCTTCAACTGATAAATCTGTCATTTTGCAGGAGATGAAGGTAATCGAGCGGCCCTTTCTCAGAATGACATCAATCTCATTTTGGACATTATCCGCCTCTGGAAAGATGCCATTCCAATCAATCTCACCACCTATCATGCACTCATCAAACAGCTGAGATTCAAGCGCCAAGAGATAGAGATATACCTCTAAAATATGCCCCTTGTTGCGACAAAAGACCTGAGCTTCTTGACTTGGAAAACTGTAAGCTACTCGTTTTTTGTCCTCACTTTCAATACAAAGCATCCCCGCTTTCACAAGTAAGGGGACAAGGGATTCTGGATAGTGATAATACTTGCCGTTGTTTTCCAGGATCTTTTCGGTTTCAGCATGCAGGTCATTGGTCTTAGCTAGAGAGAAAAATTGGGTCACTTGATACCAGTGGGCAGGATTGGCAATGGCAGAGCTGGCTAGCTTTTTGATGGCTGCAATTTGCTGAGCTGAGTGGATAGGGCGTTTTGATTTGAGCATTTTTCCACCACGCAAGGCTATCAACTGTTGGATGCTTAGGGTTGGAATGTCCATGTCTTCTTTTTCTAACTGACCGGCTACCCACTTGTATTGTTTTCCCCGCTCGACATCCATGGCAACGATGGGGAGCTGCCGATCCAAGCCGTATTGATAGAGGGATAAGGCTAGTAGCGAATCCCCACCAAAAACATCAAGAAGAATCTGGTCATAGCCTGCTAGACAATAATCCAACTGGTTTGCTAGTTGTTCTAAGGATAACTGACGAAAGGTCACTCGTTGGATATGAGGTACCTCTTCCATGATAAACTGACGGAGAGAGAGCTTCTCTTCATTGCTTATTTTCGTCAAAGATAGAAAAAGAATCTCGTCACAATCACTGATAAAGGCTTGGTAGACATTCTTTTCCAATACATGCCGATCATACAATTCCACCAAAAGACTCGTCATTCGACCACCTCCATCATAAAGACTTTCTTGCGCTGAGAGTATCAACAATACAGCCCTACTGCTCAGATTTCCTACTTCTAGTATAGCATAAAATCCTGCTCGTCCCAATCAACCAACGCAAACAAAAACGAATAGAAACCTTGCAAAGTGATTTCTATTCGCTAGTATAGGTTTGATTTACTTGACTTTTTTGGCTAACATAGTCGCAAAGCGTAGTTGAATGCGATTGCCATTTTCATCACGACGGTGCAGATGTCCTGGGTTTTCATTATACTTGACCAATTCCCAATCCTTGTAGTAGTCCGCCAACTCCCCTTCTTTAAAGGTGAATGGGAAGTTAACCGAGCAAGGATAATCCTCCGTATTCATGGCACAGACGATAAGATTGTAACCACCGACCGTGGTGTGCTCCTGCATATTTTGGATAATAGCTGGAATGCGGTCCGCTTGTAGGAACATCAGAACAACTGTCGATACGATGAAATCATAGGCTTGGCTAATGCTGGCTGAATTGATATCATAAAGTCCGACAGGCATTTCTAGATCCTCTTGTTCCACAATGCTTTGCAAGATTTCAAGGGACAATTCATTTTGATCCACAGCTGTCACATCAAAACCATTCTGTGCGAGAAAGAGAGAGTTACGCCCCTGACCACAACCCAAATCCAAGGCTCTTCCTGGTTTCACCGTCTGCATAGCCTCTAATACTTCCGAATGGACTGGATTGGTCTGGTATTTCTTAGGGAAATAATCCTCAGGTTTACAATAAAATTCCAAGTACCATTCTACATCGTCTGTTGCAGCCTCTACTCGGTGCCAAGCTTGCGGTTGCGCCATGGGATTGTCTGCTCCCGCCTCAAAGAGGTGCTCAGCTAGAACCTCACCATCTTCAGTCAACTCAATAAACTTGAGTGCCCCCTTCAAGACAGTAATTTTTCCCCAAGTGCCTACCTTGGTATTGTGCTTTTGCTGAACAGCTTCAGGCATGGTCTGTTTATTCCACAAGGGCATCCGTTTATAGGCAATTAATTTTTCCATTTTACTTCCTCTTCTTAACGCTGGTTGACAGCTTTCATCACACGCGCGATGTCGCGGTTTTGTTCACGTCGCTTGATCGACTCCCGTTTGTCATAGTCATGTTTCCCTTTAGCAAGTCCTAAAAGAAGCTTGGCGTAGCCATCTTTGATATAGACTTTGAGGGGAACTAGGGTCATTCCTGTTCCTTTGGTCTCTTGTTCCAATTTTTGAATTTGTTTTTTATGGAGCAGAAGTTTACGACGACGTTCTGGTTCCTGGTTCCAGATATTGCCCTCTTCGTAAGGGGCGATATGAACATTGCTCAGCCAGACTTCCCCATTTTTTACTTGGGCAAAGCCATCCTTGAGATTGATTCGAGCAGCTCGAACGCTCTTGATTTCAGTTCCGGTCAGGACCATTCCTGTCTCTAGCGTATCTATGATTGTATAGTCGTGGTGCGCCTTTTTATTTTGTGCGACGACCTTTCCCTCGCCCTTTGCCATGCTTGACTCCTTTCTTAGCTACTTCTTTGTAAAAAGGTTTCTTCCCCTTTTTCTTCTTGTCTTTTTGTGAATGCTTGTGCTTATCATTTGAGCGCCCTGATTTTCTCTTATCTTCCTTCTTGTCTGAACGGCGATTTGAACCACGACCTCTGTCTTTGCGCCCAGCTTGTTTCAAGCCTTTTTCGATAACATCAAACTCACTTGGGATATAGGAGAAATCAATCTCACCTGTCATCTTATCCGCTCTTTCAACCCGAATGCGAATCTGCTGCCCTACACGGAAGGTTGTGCCTGATTTCTCCCCACGGAGAGTCAAATCCCGTTCATTGAAATGATAAAATTCAGGTAGATTGGTGATGTGAATCAAGCCTTCAACTGTATTTGGCAATTCGACAAAGAGACCAAACTTGACAATGCTGGATACAACTGCATCGTACTCTTCACCAACGTATTCTTCCATGTACTCAGCCTTTTTCATGGCTTCGACTTCACGCTCTGCCTCGATGGCACGACGTTCACGATTGGAAGACTGGGTCGCAATCTCTGGAATCACTTGTTCAAAATGCTCTGCTATTTCCTTGGAACGTCCATAGTCGCGAATCATTCGATGGACAAGGAGGTCTGGATAACGGCGAATCGGACTGGTAAAATGAGTGTAATAATCAGCAGCAAGTCCATAGTGACCGTGATTGTGCTCAGAATAGCGAGCCTGTTGCATAGAACGGAGAAGCATCATGGATAATACATCCGCATAGGGCTCTCCCTCAACCGCACGCATGATGTCTTGAAGCGCCTCCTGGCTAATCTCACTGGCAGTTCCATAAATTCGCAAGCCAAAGCTCGAAGCGTAATCAATAAACTTCTGAACTTTTTCTGCCTTAGGCTCCTCATGAATCCGATAAATGAAAGGTAGGTCCAGTTTACTAAAGTGCTCGGCAACCGTTTCATTGGCAATCAACATGAAGGACTCAATCATCCGCTCAGCAACACCACGCTGACGAAGAACGATATCAACTGGCTTGCCTTTTTTATCCACCAAGATCTTAGCTTCACTGGTATCAAAGTTAAGGGCACCACGTTTCTCACGCATGCTTTCTAGCCTTTCATGGAGCTTGGCCATGAGTTCGATACTTGGAACAATTTTCTTAAACTCTTGTCTCTTTTCCTCATCGCTAGCTAGGATGTCATTGACAGCGCTATAGGTCATACGGAAGCTAGTCTTGATAACTGTTTGGGTAATAGTGTAATTAACCACACGACCATGTTTATCAATTTCCATAATGGCAGACTGGGTCAAGCGATCGACTTGAGGATTGAGAGAGCAGATGCCATTTGACAAACGTTCTGGAAGCATTGGGACCACTCGGTCTGTTACATAGACAGAAGTCGCGCGGTTAAGGGCTTCCTTATCGAGTGCAGAACCCTCTGTCACATAGTAGGAAACATCCGCGATGTGAACACCGAGTTCGATATTGCCATTTTTCAAAGGCTTAATGTGAACTGCGTCGTCCAAGTCCTTGGCATCCGCGCCGTCAATGGTAAAGGTGATTTCATCTCTCAGGTCCAGACGACCTTCCATATCCTTTTGAGACGGAGCTTCTGGTACACTTTCTGCCTCCTTGAGAACAGCTTCTGGAAATTCTGAAACAATATCCATGGATTCCAAGACTTCAAGAACGTCAATCCCAGCATCAGTCGAGTGCCCCACCACATCAAGGACACTAGCAACAAAGAAATCATGTTTCTTACTTGGGTATTTATCGATAAAGACCTTGAGAACCTCTGTCCCTTCCAACTTGATAGCTGGTTTCTTCACATAGATCGGTTGGCTGATTTTCTGATTTTTTGAACGGATGTAGCCCGCATACTTGGGCTTTTCCTGATCCAGAACGATTTGGCCGACAACGGTTGTCAGGCTGTGTTCTAGGATATCGATAATTTTTGCTTCTGCTGCCGTTCCCTTATTACGGTCAGCAACTTTCTTAATGACTACCTCAACGGTATCGCCATCAATAGCATAGTTGACATCGTTCTTTCCTACAAAAAGGTCGTCCTCTTCGCCTTCTAGACTGACAAAGCCAAAGCCATTCTTATGGGCATGAAAAATCCCTTTGAGGGTAATTTCATGTTTCTTCTTTTGGTCCAGACATAAACTACCATCATCTTCAAAACGAATCTGGTGCTTTCTTTCCATCAGAGACAGAGTTTTAATCAACTCACGGAAATCCTTGGATCCATCCTTTCCGAGAGCCTGAGCAATGTCATTTACCGTCACTCGCCCCTTCTCTTGCAAATATTCTTTAATTTTATCTTTCATGTTTTCTTTCTAGATTTTTATAATTTTTTGAATGATAACTTTAGTAAACATCATTCAAAATAAAAATAGGCTAAGACCTAGTCTCGCCCATTTCTTATCTACTTGATAATACTGTCAATGCTAAGGCAATGGCTAGCCAGAAAAAGACTAAAATACCTGTCAAACGTTGCATCACAGCTTCAAAACCACGCGCTTTACTACGTTCAAACAAATCACCTGAGCTGGCATCAAATACATTGCTGGATTGGTTCTTAGTTGGTTGCATGAAAATCGCAATCACAATCACAACAGATAATACTAATAAAATGGTTAATAATAGGTTATACATATCAAACTCCTTAAAATCCCTATTATTTTACCATAAATTCTACTTAGATTCAAGATGTAAAGTTACTTTTCTTTCCTTTGGACAATATTTTAACACCTCAATCTTGTCTGGATGGGTTTTGGAGTTCTTACTGGTTAGATAATTCATGCTGCCACAAGAGGAGCACTTGAGATTGATTTTTACTCGCACTAGATTTCCTTTACTTTTAATAATGATCTAAATTGCACTAAGTTACATAAACAACTGAAAGCTACACAGGCTGCTGTCGCATAAAAGACAGCATGGTAGCCCAAATATCCTGCAACTGCGGATCCCGCCATAGGTCCGATCACTCCACCAAGGTAAAAAAAGACTTGGTTGAAGGCGAAAATCCTTGAAATACCTGATTTTGGAGTCATTTTGCTAAGAAGCGCATTGACACCTGGTATGAGAGCTCCCGTTCCCAAACCAAAGAGAAAACGATACAAGCCAAGTTGAAGGGGGCTGGTTGCATGGGCACAAAGAAGGTAAATGATGACGGAATAAATCTGCGCTGCAACTAACAATCTCTGATTCCCTACCTTATCGCCAAGTTTTCCTAGAATTCCAGCACTCATCATGCTAGAAAACCCCATGCTGGATACGATTAATCCTGATACAAAGAGGAGATTTTCGGACTGCCCTAAGTCCCGCACATAGAGAGCTAGAATGGGACCAATTGATTGAGCTGAAAATTGAATGACAAAGCTCGTCAAAAATAGGTTTACTAAGAGCCTAGGATACTTGAAAGAAGAAAATACTTCTTTCGTTGGGATAGCCTTCTCCTTAGCAACTGGCTGAAAATCTTCCTTGATAAAGAAAATAGTTAGGATTGCAGCTAAAAATAAGAAAGCGCCTACCAATAAAAAAACATTACGAATGCCAAAAATTTCAGCAATAAAGCCTCCAACAAAGGGGCCCGTCAGTGTTCCCGCAACTACACCTGTAGATAAAGTCCCCAGAGCCGCTCCAGACTTATCTTTAGGTACCTGACTAGCAATCAAGGCTGTTGCATTGGGGACAAATCCAGTAAATACACCATTGAGCAAGCGCAAAAAGAGTAGCCAATAGATATTTGGCACGAAGGCCAAACCTCCCATCGTAATGGTCATGGCAAGACCTGCTCGAATCATCATGGGTTTTCGACCGTACTTGTCAGCAAGAATACCCCAGATAGGAGAAACTAGAGCTGCTGAAACAGCCGAAACTGAGATGGCTAATCCAGCATAAAAAGCAACTTGATCCCCTTCAATTCCCAACTGCTCTACAAAGATAGGCATGAAAGGGACGACCAAGGAAATACTAGCTCCCGTTAGAAAACTACCAAACCAGGCGACACGAAGATTCTCTTTCCAACTAATCTCTTGCACAGCTATCGCCTCCTTCAAGTAACTTCACTACTTGAGCCACAAGCTGATCACGACTGCCATTATTGTCTAATATATGGCTCGCCAATTTTTTCTTTTCTTCTAAAGACCATTGGGCGGCCAAACGGGACTCTGCTACTTCCTTAGAAAGATGATCCCGTTTCATGAAACGTTCCACCTGAACATCACGGTCCACATAGACCAGCCACGTTTCATCAAACCAAGCACTGTAGTCCTGTTCAAAAAGTAGGGGAATATCCATGAAAAAAACCGTTTCTGTCTGAGTCAACTGGTCTCTCAGTGCAGCCAATTCCTCACGAATAATCTTTCCTTGGGTTTGCTTAGACCATTCTCGTTCTTCAGGGTTTGAAAAGATGAGACTAGCTAGGAGAGGGCGATTGAGTTCTCCATTTTCGAGGATAATTTCCTGCCCAAAGTGCTGAACTAAGAGCTGATAAAGACGACCACCAGGTTTCTGTAGTTGGTGGACGACTGCGTCAGCATCGACCACTTGAAAACCTTGCTCTCTTAGGAAATTTGTCACAGTTGACTTACCAGAAGCAATCCCTCCTGTGATTCCGATGATTTTTCCCATCAGCCCCTCCTTTGACACTGAGGACAAAAATGAGTGCCCCTTCCACCGAGCTGGAATTTCTCAATCATTGTCCCACAGCGGGAACACGCTTGCCCAGTCTTATCATAGACCTGATGGAAATCCTGCATGGTTCCGTCTTCCCCAAAGGCATTGGTATAGGTCCGAATAGTTGAGCCCCCGTTTTCAACAGCCTGACCCAAAACAGCAATGGTCTGGTCATGAATAGCTGACGCTTCTTCTGCCGTCAAAGTCTGGGAAGGTCTAGCTGGATGAACCTGAGCTCGCCAGAGGACCTCATCCACATAGATATTGCCAAGACCAGCTACCAAGGTTTGGTCTAGGAGGTGGGATTTGATTGGCTTTTTAGATTTGGCTAGGGCAGCTTGAAAGACCTGCAAATCAAAGTCCTGCTCTCTTGGCTCAGGACCTAGTTTCTTAGAAATAAAGTAGACATCCAAAAGGTCGGGTGTCAACAGTTCCATGGTACCAAACTTGCGTACATCCTCATAAACAAGCGTGCCTCCATCTTCAAACCGAATGAAAATATGGGCATGCTTGCGTTCAGGAACCTGGTCTGGATAGTAAAAATACTTGCCCTCCATCCGCAGATGGGAAATCAAGACCTTGTCTGTTAGGTAAAAAAGCAAATATTTTCCACGACGTCCCATGGACTCAATTACTTGGCCATTTAGTTCCTTTTGAAACTCGTCCAAATCTGTCTTGACCATCTTGGGATAACGAATCTCTACACTCGAAATCTTCTTTCCCAAAATCAATTTTTCTAAGCCACGACGAACGGTTTCAACCTCTGGTAATTCAGGCATAAATCCTCCTTCTGTAAAAACAAGAAGCAGGCATGAGCCCACCTCTACTTAGTATTCTTTTTCATTATAACCAAAATCAGCCAAATCTAGCTTTTTATCACGCCAGTTTTTCTTGACCTTGACCCAAGTTTCTAGGAAGACCTTGTCTCCTAGCATGAGTTCGATATCACGACGAGCCATGGTCCCAATTTTCTTGAGCATGGCGCCACCTTTTCCGATGATAATGCCTTTTTGGCTATCGCGCTCGACCATGATGGTTGCTCGGATATGAACCTTGTCGGTCTCTTCATCACGCTTCATAGAGTCAACCACTACTGCAACTGAGTGAGGGATTTCTTCACGCGTTAGGTGCAAGACTTTCTCACGAATCATTTCTGAAACCAAGAAACGCTCAGGATGATCTGTGATTTGATCAGATGGGAAATACTGGAAACCTTCCTCTAGATTTTCACTGAGGATGTCAATTAAACGAGAAACGTTATTTCCCTGAAGGGCTGAGATCGGAACAATCTCCTTAAAGTCCATCTGGTTACGGAAGTCATCAATCTGAGTCAAAAGCTGGTCTGGATGGACCTTGTCAATCTTATTGACCACCAAAATAACTGGAACCTTGGCAGCCTTCAGACGCTCGATAATCATATCGTCGCCCTTACCACGTGGCTCATCAGCTGGCACCATGAATAGAACAGTATCCACTTCACGCAGAGTACTGTAGGCAGATTCCACCATAAAATCTCCAAGAGCCGTCTTAGGCTTGTGAATCCCAGGTGTATCGATAAAGACGATTTGCTCCTTATCCGTGGTGTAAATCCCCATGATTTTATTGCGCGTTGTCTGCGCCTTGTCACTCATAATGGCAATCTTTTGCCCCATGACGTGATTTAAAAAGGTTGACTTCCCAACATTGGGACGTCCCAAAATAGCTACAAAGCCTGATTTAAATGTCATAATTTCCTCTTAGTGTTTAAAATAGTATATCCCAAATGCGTGGGAGAAAGATAAGTGCACCTGTCACCGCAGCAAAAAGAGAGACCACTAGCACGGCACCTGCTGCCATGTCCTTGGCTTTCTTTGCCAACATAGAAAAGTGATAGTGACTGGCTAGATCCACCACATTTTCAATAGCAGAGTTAATAATCTCAAAGGCTACTACCAAGAAAATGCTCATCAGGAGAAAGAGCCATTCGATTCGTGACACCTGAAAAACAAAACCTGCAAAGATAACTACTAGAGCCGTCACTGCATGTTTTCGCATATTGCGTTCTTCCTTGATGGCAGTCAGAATTCCTGTAAGAGCAAATTCTAAACTGGATACTAGGTCACGATTTTTCCATTTTCGTTTATTGTCTTGTGAGTCCATAGGCTGTCAAAATTTCTTCTTGTAAACCGAACATCTCCGCTTCTTCTTCCGGAGTGTAGTGATCATAGCCGTTAATGTGTAAAAAGCCGTGTACTGCCAAGAAGCCCATCTCACGCTCAAAGCTGTGGCCGTATTCCTCAGCCTGCTCATGCGCTTTATCGATAGAGATGAACAGTTCCCCAATATAGGCATCAAACTCAGACATCATCTCTGCCAATTCAGGATTTTCAAGCAAATCTTCCTCATCAAAGGAGATGTCCAACTCTGGTTTATACTCAAGGCTAATGACATCTGTCGGACGATCTGTATCACGGTACTCGAGATTGAGTTCGTGGCTACGATCATTGGTCACAAAAGTGACGGCCATCTCCTTGTCTTCTTTTCCGAGTTTTTGGGCTGCAAATTCCAAAATTTCTTGGGTTTGTTGCAAGATTTCTTGTGAAACTTGACCAGTTTCATCTACTATTTCAATATACATGTACTTCTCGATTCTCTTTACTTGGCTTTATTATACCATATTTCCATGATTTTATTCTACCTTTTTGATATAATACTATAGAATACAATCACAAGGAGAGAACGATGTCATTTGACGGATTTTTTTTACACCACATGATTGAGGAATTGCGAAGAGAGTTAGTCAATGGTCGCATCCAGAAAATCAATCAACCTTTTGAACAAGAGTTGGTCTTGCAAATCCGCAGCAATCGCCAAAGCCATCGCCTGCTCCTTTCTGCTCATCCCGTTTTTGGTCGTGTCCAGTTGACCCAAACGACTTTTGAAAATCCAGCTCAACCTTCTACCTTTATCATGGTTTTGAGAAAGTATTTGCAGGGTGCTCTGATTGAGTCAATTGAGCAAATCGAAAACGACCGTATCGTGGAAATTACAGTTTCCAATAAAAACGAGATTGGGGACCATATCCAGGCTACCCTGATTATCGAAATCATGGGCAAACACAGCAATATTCTCCTAGTCGATAAAAGCAGCCATAAAATCCTCGAAGTCATCAAACACGTTGGCTTTTCACAAAACAGCTACCGCACCTTGCTACCAGGATCGACCTATATCGCTCCACCAAGTACGGATTCGCTCAATCCTTTTACTGTTAAGGATGAAAAGCTCTTTGAAATCCTGCAGACCCAAGAACTGAAGGCAAAAAATCTTCAAAGTCTCTTTCAAGGTCTGGGACGTGATACGGCAAATGAATTGGAAAACATTCTTGTCAGTGATAAACTGTCTACTTTCCGAAACTTCTTCGGGCAAGAAACCAAGCCTTTCCTAACGGAGACTTCCTTCAGTCCAATTCCCTTCGAAAATAGTGTAGGAGAGCCTTTTTCCAGTCTTTCTGACTTGCTGGACACCTACTATAAGGACAAGGCTGAACGGGACCGTGTCAAACAGCAAGCCAGTGAACTGATTCGTCGCGTTGAAAATGAACTTCAGAAAAATCGACATAAGCTTAAAAAACAAGAAAAAGAGTTACTAGCGACAGACAATGCTGAGGAATTTCGCCAAAAAGGGGAATTGTTGACAACCTTCCTCCACCAAGTGCCTAATGACCAAGATCAGGTTACCTTGGAAAACTACTACACCAATCAGCCTATCACCATTGCGCTTGATAAGGCCTTGACTCCCAGTCAGAATGCCCAACGCTACTTTAAACGTTACCAGAAACTCAAAGAAGCTGTCAAATACCTGACTGAACTGATTGAAGAAACCAAGGCAACCATTCTCTATCTAGAAAGTGTTGAGACTGTTCTCAACCAAGCTGGGCTGGAGGAAATCGCTGAAATCCGTGAAGAATTGATCCAAACAGGCTTTATTAGAAGACGCCAACGTGAAAAAATCCAGAAACGCAAAAAACCAGAACAGTATCTAGCGAGCGATGGCAAAACCATCATTTATGTCGGTCGTAACAACTTGCAAAATGAAGAGCTAACCTTTAAAATGGCTCGCAAGGAGGAACTTTGGTTCCATGCCAAGGACATCCCTGGAAGCCATGTCGTCATCTCAGGAAATCTCAATCCTTCTGACGAAGTTAAGACGGACGCTGCGGAGCTAGCTGCCTACTTCTCCAAAGGGCGCTTGTCAAATCTAGTTCAGGTAGATATGATTGAAGTGAAAAAACTCAATAAACCAACTGGTGGCAAACCTGGCTTTGTAACCTACACAGGACAAAAGACCCTCCGCGTTACACCAGACCCCGAAAAAATCGCATCTATGAAAAAATCCTGATTCCAAGTGAAATCAGGATTTTCGTTTACATTTTACTCTGCAATCAAGGTTTCCAAACCAACCTTCATCATATCGGTGAAGGTATTTTGGCGTTCTTCTGCCGTAGTGTCTTCATCTGGATTGACCAAGCTATCAGAAATGGTCATGATTGCAAGAGCATCAACGTGGTGTTGGGAAGCAAGATAGTAAAGAGCTGCTGCTTCCATTTCCACAGCCTTAACTCCCCATTTACCAAGCTCGATGTTCTTTTCAAAGTAGTTTGAGTAAAAGACATCTGACGACAAAACGTTCCCAACGTGGGTAGTCATACCGAGTTCTTTGGCGATATGGTAGGCCTTATCTAGTAAATCAAAGCTAGCGATTTGTGGAAAATCATACTGTGGCCAGTCGTTGCGGATGATGTTTGAGTTGGTTGCAGCTGCTTGCGCCAAAACCAATTCACGAACGTGAACATCCTCATTCAAGGAACCAGCAGTTCCGACACGGATCAATTTCTTCACTCCGTAGTCCACAATCAACTCACGCGCGTAAATCGAAATGGATGGCATCCCCATCCCAGTTCCCATGACAGATACACGGTGGCCCTTGTAAGTACCAGTGTAACCAAACATGTTACGCACTTCGTTAAAACAAACAGCATCTTCAAGGAAATTCTCCGCAATAAATTTCGCACGAAGAGGATCCCCAGGAAGAAGAATTTTATCAGCAATTTCACCCTGCTGAGCAGCAATATGGATAGACATAGTTAAGATATAAAGGGCGACAGAGAACAAAGTAAAAATAGGAAACTGACGAAGCACCGCAGATGCTAGACAGTTTATCTTTTTTACACAGTTCTCCGCCCGTATTCAGTTCAGCAAATACGGTTTACCCATCCTTTCTTTATTTTATGATGATTAGAGAGCGAGAAGAAAACGACTGAAAATTAGGAATCTGACGAGAAATCCTGATTTCTCAGTCAGATTATCTATTTTCCAAGTTTTCCGCTCGTGTTCAAATTAGAACACTTCGCTCTACCTTTCTTTATTCTAAATGTGATAGTCAAAAAGATACCAAACCCGTCAAAAAGCGAAGGGAAAATAGGAGTTGGGTGCAGTGAGCGATGCTCGCAAGACCAACTATCTTTTTCCCACTGCTTTTAGGGTGGGGTCAATTCCTTTCTTTCTTAATTTTAATTTAGAGGAGAGCCGCCCGTATTCAGTTCAGCAAATACGGTTTACCCATCCTTTCTTTCTTGATTTTAAAATTAAATATTTCACAGAACAATTAGCCCGAGTTTGACTATAACTCAGATACTCTGCCTTTCTGTAGTTCCTAGTTTACCAATGAATCTAAAAATGCATACAGTTTTGCATTCATTTCAGAATAATCGTTTCCACGTAATTCTTCTGGTGTTTGAACAAAAGGCAACTTTTCACTTTGCTCTCTTAATTTCTCCTCACCATCCGCAGCAATCAATAATTCTACTGCGTCTGGATCAAATTCCAAATGAGCCTGAAAGGCATAATGTTTTGAACTGAAGCGAATAATTTGGCGTGGACAACCTTGACTGGTCGCTAAGACGACAGCTTCATCTGTCAGCCCTGGCATATCACCGTGCCAGTGGCCGGTTTCTATGTTTTTTCCGAACAAGCTGACATGAGGATCTGTTAGACCTTGCATCGTCAATGTCACAGGATAAACGCCGATCTCGCGCTCAGGACTGTGCTCATACTCCGCACCATAGGCAACAGACAGGAGTTGCGCACCAAGACAGACACCAACAATATAAATATCTGCTGCAATCGCTTCTTTCATAAAAGCAAGCTCAGCCTTTGGATCATAGTATGGGAAGTTTTCTCTATCCTCATCAGGTGATTGAGGACCACCCATGACAATCAGAAAATCAATCCCGTCAATTGTTTCAGGAAGAGGTTCTTTTTCATAAACCTTTGTTGATGTAATTTGATGACCTCGTTCTATAGCCCATTTTAGATATGCGCCTGGAACCTCAAATGTCTCATGTAAAATAAAGTGAACTCTCATGACATTACAATTCAGCAAGAATCGCTTTAAGCAAGCCTTTGAAATCACCTTTGACACGTTCAGTCACTTCTACAACTTCTTCGTGGTTGAGTTCTTCTTGGAAACCAGCCGCAAAGTTAGTAATACATGAAATACCGAGAACTTTCAAGCCAGAGTGGGCTGCCACGATTACTTCAGGAACCGTAGACATACCAACGGCATCTGCTCCCAGTGTCTTATAGGCACGAATCTCTGCTGGTGTTTCATAAGTCGGACCAGTCACACCAATATAGACACCTTCATCAAGCTTGATACCAAGTTTTTTAGCCACTTCATGGGCAGTAGCGCGGTATTCTGGTGTGTAGGCCTTAGACATATCAGGGAAACGTGGACCAAAGTCATCCAAATTTTCACCCATCAATGGATTTTGACCCGTCATGTTGATATGGTCTGAGATAGCCATCAAGGTACCAGGACCAAATCCAATACCTCCAGCTGCGTTGGTTACAATGACACCTTCGCATCCGAGAACTTTCATCACACGTACTGGGAAAGTCACGACTTCCAGAGGATTTCCTTCGTAGAAATGGAAACGACCTTGAAGAGCCAAGACCTTACGACCTGCAAGTTCTCCATATACCAATTTACCAGCGTGACCGACTACTGTCGAACGACCCCAGTTTGGAATATCTGCATAGTCTACTACAACTGGATTTTCGATTTCTTCCGCCAATTCTCCAAGTCCTGATCCAAGGATTAAACCGAACTCAGGCGCTAGGATTCCCTTGTCTTTCAGGAAGGCAGCTGTTTCATTGATTTTATCTAAAAATGTCATTGTGTCTCCTTTATTATTTTTTTATCATTTGACCGATTTTGTCAAAAGTTTTAGCATTACGAATGGTGATTTGGCGGTAGAAAGGCATCTTGAGTAAGTGCTTATGATAGGCAGTTGCATAGTAGGATTCTTCAGAAAATTTCCCCCAGAAAATCCCATGTTTTCCAAAATGAACCACTTCATCTTTCAGTTCCAAACTGTTCACTTTCTCGATGACTTGATCCACATCCAAGCTCTCCGTGTAGAAGAGGACATCTTTTCGAGCCAGGTCTTTGGTCCACCAATCTGGCAGATTCTCCAGCTCTGCTTCATAATCTTCCTGACTCAGCAAAGAAAAGCTCTGAATAAATGGATAATGGACTTCAAAGAAAGCCTCTAACTTTTCAACCAATCGGGCTTTGGGGTCTGTCGAAGTAAAGAAAATATTGCCACTGTTGATGTAGGTCTCAAGCTTTTCCAGTCCCAACTCTGTCAGTTCTTGACGAAGTTGCGCCATGACAACCTTATTTTTCCCACCGACATTAATGCCCCGAACAAGTAAAGCATATTGCGTCATCTTATACCAATTTATCTAAGAAACTTTCCCCAATCATGGCAGTTTCAACACCAAAGTTATCCGCAACTGTCGCTGAGATATCTGCAAAATGTCCGACAGGAATGAGACCATTTCCTTTAAAGGAAGGGCTATAGGCCAACAATGGAATATATTCACGAGTGTGGTCTGTTCCTGCATAGGTTGGGTCATTTCCATGGTCCGCAGTAATCAAGAGAAGGTCGTTCTCTCTCATGGCTGCGATAATTTCAGGCAAGCGTTCATCGAACTCATGCAAGCAATCACGGTAACCATGAGCATTGCGGCGGTGGCCGTAAAGGGCATCAAAGTCAACTAAGTTTGTGAAGGAGAATCCTTTTTCAAACTCAGCAAGTCCCATAGTCTTCAATAGTGTATCAATTCCGTGGCTGTTTGACTTGTTGTGGCCCATGTCATGATTGATACCAGCTCCGTTAAAGATATCGTTGATTTTTCCAACAGCGTAAGTATCGATTCCAGCTTCGTTCAATTTATCCAAAACAGTCGGTGCAAATGGAGATACTGCCAAGTCACGACGATTTGCTGTACGAGTGAAGTTACCTGGCTCACCCACATAAGGACGAGCAATGATACGACCTAGAAGAGCAGGGCGCTCAAGAGTAATCGAACGAGCATATTCACAGATACGGTAGAGTTCATCCAAAGGAATGATGTCTTCGTGGGCAGCAATTTGCAAAACAGGGTCAGCTGAAGTATAGATAATCAACTCCCCAGTTTCCATTTGACGTGGTCCGAAATCATCGATAACAGCCGTACCTGAGTAAGGTTTGTTGGCTTCACGAATGACCTTACGTCCTGAAAATTCTTCGATTTTTGTCAGGATTTCTTCTGGGAATCCGTTCCAGAAAGTATCGAAAGGCTCGGTAATGTTGAGTCCCATGATTTCCCAGTGACCAGTCATGGTATCTTTACCAAGGGAAACTTCTTCCAATTTTGTTGCATAACCTGTTGGATTGCTTTCAGCTGGTACAGTCTTTAGAGGAGTTTCACGTGGAATATTTCCTAGACCGATTTTGGCCATGTTTGGCACATTCAAACCAACTGTTTTGGAAATGTGTCCCAGTGTGTCAGAAGCTCCGTCTGGAACTCCTGCATTGACAAAGTTATTGGCATCTGGTGCAGCACCGATTCCCACAGAATCCAGTACCACCAAGTGAATACGATTAAATTTTGACATAGTCTGTCTCCTTATTTTTTTGATTAGTTTGCTTTTTTTGAAGTTAAAATCTGAACACCATCTCGTCCCGCTACGATGACCTTATCCACCATTTGGTTGAACAAGCCATGCTCTACAACACCAACGACATGGTCCAATTCTTGCCCAAAGGCAATTGGATCTTCAATGACATCCAAGGCTAGGTCAATGATAAAGTTCTGCATATCGGTCACAAAACGTTGACCGTCTTTTTCACGGAAACTTGGTTTGAAGCCAGCTCGCTTAAACCGACGAAAGACCTGTTCTGCACCATACTGAACCACTTCTACAGGCAATTTAAAAGCACCTAGTTTCTCTACCAGTTTGCTTTCATCGACCACCCAAATGTATTCTTTTGAGGGCGTTGCGACAACCTTCTCCATCAGAAGGGCACCACCACCGCCTTTGATTCCGTTAAACTGGCTATCTACTTCATCCGCCCCGTCAACTGTCACATCGACAAAGTCCACTTGATCAATCGACTTGAGCGGGATATTAAGACCTTCGGCCTGTTTACTGGTCACACTGGAAGTCGTTACAGCAGTAATCTGCAAACCTTCTTCCTTAATCCGACGACCGATTTCTTCTACGAAATAGTATGCAGTTGATCCAGTACCGAGTCCAACAACCATACCATCCTTGACAAACTCAGCAGCCTTGATACCTGCCATCTTTTTCAGATTCTCCACTTAAACACCTCCATTAAAGAGCTACTTTCATTATAACATGTATCCGTTTTTATTTCATGAATACACTTGAAAAACCCGAACGTTTTTATTTCGGGTTTTGGTGTCCTATTTAACCATATCAGGATCGTAATCATAGAATCCTGTGTCGAGGAAACGGTTTTTAGGGTGTAACTTGCGCACTTCCTCATCTAACAAGAAAGCTTGGTCATGGCCGAAATTCCCCTCTTGGATCAAGCCACGCGCTTGAATAAAGAGTTTAGCAATCTCTACAAAATTCTGACCTGGGGTGTAAAGTCCCTCAAGTTTCCAGTGAGTAAAACCATGCTCCACCAATTCTGTCAATTTGGTCATCAAATCAAGGTCGTTATTTGCAAAGATGTGGGTACCATGATTGTCTTCAAAGATAGAGTAATGACTCTCTGGATCACTTGGTTCAGCCAAGAAGAGGTCACGTTTACGCGTCTTTTCATCATCGATGTGCGTAAAGTTATAGTAGTTTTGCAAGAGCGGACGCTTAGAATGGTGAATGACACTAGCTCCGTAAACCAACACTTCAGCAGGAATTTCCAAAATCTCTGGCATCTTGAAGAGCTCAGCAGATGGAATTTCACGCGCCAAAACCGCCTCAGATGCGCCAGCCTTTTGACCCCAGAAGTTAATCTGACGACTGCTTGTTACCATGGTTGAAGCATCGTAGATGGTCTTGAAGGAATAACCATCGCGATTGACTACATAAAAGACACCTGCATCCCCAACAGTAATATAGTCTGTCTTGATTTCTTCCAAGAAGTCAAGAAAAGGCTTGATTCGGTCCATCATATCTTGGTGCATGAGGGCATTAACCGCGACGATCAATTCTTTGCCTGCTTCATGAACCAACTTAGCAATCTCACGCAATTGGTCATGACTAAAAGTCATTGGCAGACGAAGGCCAAAATCTTTCTCACCGACATAGATACGGTCTACGCCAGCTTCGAGTAACTGTTCAACTTGTTCAATACTTTCAGCAGTTGCTGTAATGATAATCTTTTCCATAAGAGAAATTATACCACATTTCTCAAAAATCAGCTATGGGTACTGGGAATTTCACAAAAAGTTAAACTTGTTTCTATCTTTCCCAATCAAAAAAGTGAACAGTAACTTGTACCGTTCACTCTATTTTATGCATGTGTTTCTTCAACTAGGTGGCCATCGTTCATGACATAAATACGATCAACCTTATCAAGAAGGCGAGTATCATGCGTAATCATAACAACTCCTCTACCTTGTTCATGGGCAATGGCAGCCAGCATCTCCGTTACTTGGTAAGCACGCTCAGTGTCTAGACTAGCTGTCGGCTCATCTGCAAGCACAATGCTTGGATTGTTATAGAGCGCTCTAGCAATCGCGGCACGCTGACGTTCACCACCAGATAAAGCCTTGGGATACTGATCTTGTACTTTTTCCAAATCCAACAGGTCAAAGAGCTCTTTTCGGTCACTTTTACTATTTTTTCCCTTATCTAGTCTGTCTATCAAATCCAGCTGTTCCTTGACCGTTAGAAAAGGAATTAAGTTTGAAGCCTGGAGAATGAAACCAAACTCTCTAAAACGGAGATCTGTTTTTTCCTTCTCCGTCAAACTGCCTGTTTCCTTCCCTTTGACTAGAATCTTTCCACTCGATGCTTCCTGAAGTTGTCCTAGAGTTGTTAGAAAGGTCGTCTTTCCGGAACCTGAAGGTCCAACGATAGCTACGAACTCTCCCGCATTTAGCTGAAAATTCGTCTCATGCAGGGCTACGACTTTCATCTTTCCTTCCCCGTAAGTTTTTGTCACTTGATTCATTTCTATCAATGTTGTCATACTATTCTCCTTATCACTCTGCAATCGCAGTAATCGGGTCCACCTTTAACAAGCGTGGAAGTGAAATGACACCACCTAGAAGGGCCATCAAGCAAATTACCAAGCTTAGGACAGAGTAGGCTATCCAACTTGGGTAGAAAAAGAAGGTAGCTGGTAAGACTAAAATCACCCCACCAATAGCGAGCAAGGCTAAAGCAATTCCCATACCGGCTAGGAGGAAGATTTGACAGAAAAGGGACCATACAATGGTTTTGATCTGTATACCCTGAGCCCGCATTATTCCATATAGTCCTAGTTTTTGGATGGTAATGATATAAACAAAAATCCCCACAATCAAGCCTGTGATAACAATCATAGCGAGAATCATTCCCGAAAATACATTCACCTGAGGCGTGTAACCAGGAATTTTCGATATTATTTTTGGAATGGAAATCTGTTTCAATCCATCGCCAGACACTTCTATGTCATTTTTCAATACCAAGGCAGAGACGGAACGATTGGCTTTCAAGGTTCCTTGTAAGGTCCAATAAGTTGTCAGACTCGTAAAGACAACAGGCTCGGTGAAAAATTTATTTCCTTGAGTCAGGCCTACAATCTTGTAACTTGCCTCGCTTCCATTGAGCTGAATGGCATCACCTAGCTTCATCCCATAGTTCTCAAAAGACTGATCCACGACAACCTCATCATCTCTTTCAGGATAACGACCCTCCGTCAAACTAGGAGAGATAAAAGAGTCCCAGTCTTGAGCAAAAATAGAAACATTGACCTTTTCACTACCATCTACTAGATTGGTCACAGCGAACATATAGCCCAATGGAGCAGCCTCTTCAGAACTCTTATCCTTGTAGTCCTTTTCAGGAATAAAAGATGCCGTCAAATTATCATTTGCGTAGTCAGATAAAACGATACTCGTTGCTTGCCAGTTATCAATAGCGGCTCGGTTATTTCGCACAAGACCAAGAGCTAAACTGGTCATAAAAAAGACCATGAAAGCGATAAGAAAAATGGTAGTTAGAATTAAACTATATCGAAGTTTGTTTCGTACTATTTCTTTGATAGCAAGATACATGCTTATCTCCTTTAACTTTTCCCCAGAGGTAGCAAGAAGCCACCCAGACCAATAGACAGAATCGCTGTCCTTCCATCCATTCAAAACAACTCCTACCAATACTCTTCAAAAGTATCCAGGTAGCAACTTAACAAATCATCTTAGGAAAAAGCCTCAGCTTGCTATCAATTTATATAAGTCATCCTTACCTTTCTCAGTATATTTATAAAAGAGAAAGTCAGGTCATCTGTTTCAAGTGTAACATCCATGCTATCACTTTCCCTAGTAGGTGTCAAGAAGAGTGACTTAGAAGTTGATAAGAGACTTTAGTTGTTTTGTAACAATCCTGTAATAATTCTCTGCATAAAAAATGATAAAATAGTTATGTACTGTTAAGGAGAGAATCATGTCCGCAAGAAAACTAGAAGCTTATGAGTTTGAACAAGCTCCCGAATCGAAACAAACTCCGCTTTATCAAGATTACACACCTGAAGCCCCAGTCGGCCCTAACCTAAAAGAGATTTTATTTTTTGTAAATATTGCTTGTTTTTGTATTTTTATGGTGCTTTTTAGCTTTATCTTTTTAGCCTTAAAATTAAATACAGCTTTGTCCTTTGTCGCTGCAATGGGTCTTAGTTTTGCCCTTTTACAACTTCAAAGAAAGATAATGAAACGAAAATTTTCAAAATAAAGGTTGGTACTACTACCAACCTCTTTTCTAGTTATCAAAAAAGACAGTTATATAACTGTCCTTTTTATTTATTCTTACGTTTTGAAGGAGATTGAATAGCAATCTTAACTTCAAAAATTGTTCCTCTAGGTTTGTTATCTTTGACGGCAATCGTTCCTCGTAAAGCATCAACAATCTGCTTTGCCAAAGATAGTCCCAGGCCGAAACCACCTTTCTGACGGGTTCTCGCCTTGTCCACACGGTAAAAGCGATCAAAGATTTTCTTCTTATCAGCAGCTGAAATTCCAATTCCGTTATCCGTTACTGTAAGATAGAGGTGGCGATCTGTAGCATAGACTACAAACTCAATTTCCCCATCTTCTTCAGTATACTTGATGGCATTGTCAAATAAAATGGTCATGAGTTGTTTTAGGAGCAACTGATCGGTCATGAATGGACGATAAATTCGATTTTCATAGTTGAAAACACGATCATTTTCATAAGCAATCAACTCATAGTTGGCAAAGGTTGTTTTAAAGAATTGTGGAGAAACTTCTGCTATTTCTGGTTTGATTCCATCATCTCGACGTGCAAGGTTGAGAAGATTGGTCGTAAGGAAACGCATGTTGCGAACTTCTTCAAGACTGGAAGCAATACTTTCACTGGATTCCATGATGGTTGCCTCTGGTTTTCGAAAAAGATTCTCTAAACGATTTTGTAAAACGGCCAGAGGCGTTCTCAGTTCGTGACTCGCATTTTCAACAAAGGACTTCTGCTTTTGCATGCTTTCCAGCAAGGGTTTGACACTGACACGTGCCAGGTAAACACTGGCAATTAAAGACAGGAGCCAGAAACTAGCCATGACTACAACAATTAAATGCTCGTGATTTTGGCTGATTTGCTCAAGCTGGCTGGTATTGATTAGAACCGCCGCATATTTGACATTACTTGATACGGTGGAAGAGTTGGTTTCCATCAAGACCATTCGATAGGTTTCTTCCTGACCGTAGCTATTGACAACTTGGATTTGCCGAATATGATTCAACTCTTTCTTGTCCAGCTTGATCTTGTCCAAGCCTAAAAAGCGATTACCCAGTAAGAGTTGGTTAAAATCCTTGTCAAAAAGCAAAACT
Organism: Streptococcus sp. 27098_8_51; assembly: GCF_041432205.1. Lineage (GTDB taxonomy): Bacteria > Bacillota > Bacilli > Lactobacillales > Streptococcaceae > Streptococcus. The sequence continues at coordinate 163,567 of NZ_JAPVZE010000001.1, read as the reverse complement.
TCCGTATTAGAGCTAACATTGGGCTTGATTTCAGCCTTGTTGGCATCCGCTGTTGCGGGTTGGATATCCTTGACTTCTTCGGTTGCCCGATTAAGGGCTAACTGGATAACCGCTTGGGGACTACTACTAAGAGCTTGGAGTTTTTCATCTACAGAGGTGTAGAGACTCGAATGCATGACCTGAAGGATAATCAAGGTCATAGCAGAGAAAATCAAGGTGAACACTCCAAAGTTTCGAATGAAATAGCTAAAATCATCCGCATACCATGTTTTTTTTAATTTATTGAACATCTTTTAAAATATACCCGACACTACGCAAGGTTTGAAGATTTTCAGCAAAGGCTGTACCCTTCAGTTTCTTACGAACTTTTGAAACATAGACTTCTACAACGGAAATAGTCGTATCGCTATCAAATCCCCATAGACGGTCAAAAATTTGTGTCTTGGGAAGAATAACATTTTGATTTTGAAGGAAGTAAACCAATAACTCAAACTCTTTTCCGAGCAGTTCCACAGGCGTGTCTTCCACCTTCACTTCATTCGTTGAAAGATTGACGACTACATCCCCATAGGTCAAGGTATTTTCGTTAAACTTTCCTGAACGCTTGAGAAGGGCTTGAATCCGCATTTTGAGTTCTTCTAGGTAGAAAGGTTTGGTGAGATAGTCATCCGCTCCCAACTCAAAACCATGTCCCTTGTCATCCAAACTCTCTTTGGCAGTCATGATAAGAACTGGTGTCGTAATTCCTTTTTCTCGCAACTCTTTCAAGACTTGGAAACCATTTTTTTCAGGCAACATCAGGTCAAGCAAAATCAAGTCATAAACGCCACTTTCAGCTTCGTAGAGCCCTTCTTCTCCATCAAAAACCTGCATGACATCTGCAAAATCATCCAAAAAGTCAAATACTGAGTTTGACAGACCTAGGTCATCTTCTACTAATAAGATTTTTATCATCAGAAACTCCTCCTTGTTATGATTATTATACCAAAATTGCCTTAAAAAAAACTCAACTCTCTCTTCTTTTAAGATAGAAAGTTGAGTTTTTGTTTACATTTTGAACGAATTAAGCCTTGCCATATTGGGCTACAACAGCTTCGACTGCTGCTTTCTCACGCTTAATCAAGTCAACACGCGCTGCGATATCCTTGATCCCCATGCGGATATTACGGCTAAGAGCTAGGTCAGAAAGTTGCGGTTCAAAGAATTCCTTATACTCAGCCAAGCGTTCTTCTGTTTTAAAGATGTGTGATGGGAAGATGACAAAGCTATCAAAGCTCATATCCCCACCAAGAGCTGCCTTGATCCAATCCCAGTTTTCACGCGCCCATACCCAAACAGTTTCTTGAGTTGTTTGGTGTCCGAGGAATTGGAGGTACCATGAAGAAAGGTCTTGTGGTTTCACCACAAATTTGTCCTTCCATGAACGAATCAAGGTTTGGATATTGTCGGCATCTGTACTGTAGGCTAGAGCAGCTGCCAACTGGCGTTTGAAGACCGCATCCGTCGCATGAGTGTAGAGGTCCAGATAAGTTGCGACCAAGTCCTTGGTCTCATAGTGTTTCATTTCATTGATAAGAACTTGTGCACGGATGGCTGCTGGAAGTCCTGCAAGGTTCTCCTTGTGAGCTGCAAAGATTTGGCTAGCGACTTGACTAGCTTCTGCATCATTGGAGCGAATCATCATAGAAACGGCCAACTGACGAACCAATTCATCCTCATCTGATTCTCCGTCTTTGGCTTCAAAGCCAAGACGGTCATAGTTATGACGAGCCAATTTAGCAACCAGACTGTTAAAGGCTTTCTCAGTTTCTGTTCCTTCATCGATAAAGCGCTCAAGGGCAGAAATCACTTGAGAAACAGCTGAAACCACCAGATAAGACTCTTCCTTAGCAAGTTTATCAAGGACTGGAAGCAAGTCTGCATAAGAAATGTGCCCTGCCTCAGCCAACAAACGACGTTCTTGAACAATTTGCAGTTTGCTTGTGTTATCAAGTGTCTCTAGCTCAGCAAGAACAGCTTCTAACAAGTCTCCTTGATAGTCGGTAATATAGTGGGCAGTATTTTCAGTGTTGAGACGAAGAGCCCCTTCATTTTCAGCAAGAAGAGCTGCGTAGCCAGGGATTTCGATACTTTCAGTTTCGAGTGTATCTGGCAAGCCTTTCCAGTTGCTGTTCAGTGGCACAACCCAGAGACGGTTCTTGTCTTCGTGCTCACCGATAAAGAATTGTTTTTGTGAAATCTTCAAGACATCATTTTCAACTTTGACAGTGAGAACTGGATAACCAGGTTGTTCCAACCAAGAATCCATGAAGGCTGCAACATCACGACCTGATGCTTGACCAAGGGCATTCCATAGGTCACGACCGATGGTGTTACTGTACTGGTGCTTTTCAAAGTAGGCATGCAAACCTTTAGCGAAATCAGCATCGCCGAGCCAACGACGAAGCATGTGCATGAGACGGCTTCCTTTGGCATAGACGATAGCGCCATCAAAGAGGGTATTGATTTCGTCTGGGTGTTTAACTTCAACATGAACAGACTGAACACCATCCGTCGCATCACGTTCAAGAGCGAGAGGTACTCCACCTGTTTGGAAATCTTCAAAGATATTCCAACTTGGCTCGATGGCATCCACACAGACGTATTCCATCATGTTTGCGAAGCTTTCATTAAGCCAAAGATCATCCCACCATTTCATAGTCACGAGGTTACCAAACCATTGGTGAGCCAACTCATGTGCCACAACAAGGGCAACTTGTTGTCGACTAGCAAAGGTTGAGTTCTCATCCACAACCAAGTAAACTTCACGATAAGTCACAAGACCCCAGTTTTCCATAGCACCTGCTGAGAAGTCAGGAAGGGCGATGTGAAGTGATTGAGGGATTGGGTACTTAACTCCGTAGTAATCTTCATAAAACTCGATAGAGCGAACGGCGATGTCCAGTGAGAAATCAAGGTTGGATAATGGGTGAGCTTTGGTTGAGTAGACACCTACAAGGGTACCGTTTTTAGTTTTAGCGGTCACACCTTGCAAATCACCTGCTACAAAGGCCAACAAGTAAGAAGACATACGAGGTGTTGTCGCAAACTTCCAGATGCCTGTTTCCTTACGGTTTTCCACATCAATTTCTGGCATGTTTGACAAGGCCACTTCACCTTCTGCTTGGTCAAAACGTAGAGCGAGGTCAAAAGTCGCTTTTGCTTCTGGCTCATCCACACATGGGAAGGCTTCGCGCGCAAAATGGCTCTCGAACTGAGTAGACAAGACTTCCTTCTTGACTCCATCAACTGTGTAGTAAGAAGGGTAAATACCTGTCATGTTGTCTGTGATTTTTCCTGAAAAAGCGATGACTAATTCAACTTGACCAGCCTCAGCCAATTCGATATGAAGGGCTTCATTGTCATGGTCAACTGTAAATGGACGAGCTTGACCTGCAACTTCCACAGAAGTGATTTCCAAGTCTTTTTGGTGAAGGGAAATACGATCACTCTGTGCTTGACCAGTAATGGTTACCTTCCCGGAAAAGGTCTTGGTCTCACGACTCAAGTCTAAAAATAAATCATAATGTTCAGGAACAAATTGGGTAATAAAATGTTCAACTGCTTGCATAGTTTTCTCCTATTCTAAGTTTAAGAGTTTTACTCTTCTTCAAACAAACTTATTATATCATGTTTTGCTTTAGAAAAAAGGATTGGACGGTAATTTCCAAAACTTTCTTCCTTCTGCAGTCTACAGTGGGTAGACCTTGCGAAATTCTTCCAAAACGACCTTGCTGTCAGGCGTAAAAGGCAGCCCAGCTTCCCTCATCCACTCGGTGAAACAGTCTTCATGAACCTGACGCCAATAGGCTAAAGATTTGTCTCCCTCACCTTCCTTATAGGCATGGTCTGCAGAAACTTGATTGAAATGCTGAACGGAGACCTTAGTAATTTCGACAATGCAGACAGCCTGATTTTGACTGTCTAAAATGACATCGAAGGTCCCTTCTTGCGGAAGAGGTTCGTCCTCTAGTGCATAGAGGTCGTAGGCTGAAGCTGTTGCAGTCTTTTCGCCTCTTAAAACCAAATCTGCTAAAAGGTCTGGTTCCACTCCAAAAGCCCAAGCATCGATTTCATCTCCTATAGAGGGGTTGATTTTCTTATATGCATTCCACATTTCTTGCGGTGTCATGGGTGCTCCTTTGTAATTTTTTACTTTCTTCTTTTATGTGTTTAAGATGATCTGGATGGTCAATTTCTAAATCAAAAATCTCTAGAATAGAACTGTAGTGAATAATGCACTTGATACTCAACTGATTCATTTTTTGTATGAAAGAATCATTCAGATAGCCTGCTACAGCAAAGTCAATCTTTTTCATCCTTGCTTTATCCTGCATATCTCTTAGCATATCTAACATAATTGGACTTTCCATATCATGCCATTGACTGTTTCTCACAGTGGCAAAAATAAAAGAAGTCAAATCATTCATTCCAACTATAATCTTTGAAATACCCGTTTCCAGTATCCTGTCCAAGTCAAAATATGCTGACGGTAATTCAATCATTGTACCGACTTTTCCAGTAAAACCATGCTCACGCAATACTCTAATAGCTTGTTTTAACTGCTCAGCATCATTGATAAAAGGAAAAATAACAGACAGATTGGGATTTGTTTGATAAACTTCTGTAACGACATGTGCTTCAGCCTGAAATTCATCAGGACACGCCAGCAAGCGCCTAGTTCCTCTATAACCAAACAAGGGATGATTTTCATCAAAATGCTCTTTAGTCCCCTCTAAACAATTAGCTTCTGTATTTGTTAACTCTGAAAAACGATACCAAACCTCTTCATCTGAGTACAAGGAGCAAATGGTATCTAGATAATCTTTTACAAATTGTTGACAACTTGCTAATAGGATATTTTGATTGAGCTCTCTCAGTAAGTATTCTCCACGAATCATACCGACGTGGTGCAATAACTGAGGATAAACTTTTTCAACAATTTGTTCGCCACTAAGAGCAAGTTGGTTTTGCATAGCCATTCACCTCGTCTTAAAACATACAATATCAGATATCATTATATGATACCTTCCTCTAGTTCAAAAGCTTCATAAGGTTCAAATAACTCATATCCTAAAAATTCTGCTACTTTTTTGGAAGCCTCGTTATGAGCATCCCAAAGTGGAAACATATCTCTATTTAAACTCTCCAGAATCATTGTAGCACCAAGCTTTTTAGCAAATCCATTTCCTTGTTCGTTTGGTCTAGTTGCAACTTCCACTTCAACTGCTCCACGGTAAACTAACCCTGAGGAAATCCCAGCAATCAGTTCATTATTTTTAAGAATCACAAAGCCAAATCCACCCTTTAAAACAAAATCCTGATAGGACTCAAAATCCCCCAGTAAATCTTGTGACCATTCTTCCTCAGAAAAGCAGTTATAAATATGATTATCAATAGGCACAATATTGTAATCTTCCTCTAAGTGAGTAACTAGACCATTTAGAAATTCAACTTGAAAATTTGCCTTATCTTTAAAAGAATAGCGAGTAAAAGAATTTAGCTCCACTTTCCGATGTAGAAAATCTTGCCAATTAGTATCTTCTGAAATAATAATCTTATAATCTAAACCGTATTTCCTAACAAAATCTTCCCAAAATCTGGAATCCAACTCCCCTGCTAGGTATAGAAAATTTCCAACATCATAAAAGCTTGTTGTCCTATCACTGTTTCGGTAGACAGTTCCGATTTGAGATTTAAGACCATAAAGAACCATATTTTTCTTCCATGTTTTAAATAGTTCCATTATCCCCCTACTTCACCTTCCAATTCATATACAAGGTCTTGTCCAGCTCTGGAAATCCTAATAATTCAGACTTAACCTTCAAGACTAAGGGCGAAGCATTTTTTTCTGTGATCTCTTGAATATCCATCCAAACATATCCGAGCGAATCATTCGCACCATCAGAGACAACTTCCGAAATCGTAACTTGAGCTTCCTTCTCGTTGACCTCAATATCATAAAATGCCATGATATGGTGAACCATAAAATTTTTTAACTCTTCCCTGACGAAAACATCGTAGATTCGAGGATTGGAGTAGTTTCTAACAGTAAAGCCCGTCTCTTCCATAACTTCTCTAATCAGCGTTTCCGTCAATCCTTCATCAAGTTGCTGACTACCACCAGGTAGATCATAACGATGTTGATAAGGGCCTCTCGTTTTTTCAATGCAGAGTAACTTCCCGTTTTCAAAGCAAACAGCATAGACTCCAAAGTGTTTTTTGATTTCCATCCAACTCCTCCTACTTCAAAGACCAGCCACCATCTATTGTCAAAATTTGTCCCTGCATGGCAGATGCCTTTCCACTTGCTAAGAAAAGGCTGATTTCTGCTATTTCCTCTGGCTCAATCCAGCGCTTGATTGGCGTTTCACTAGCCACCCAGTCAGCTAAGCCACCTGGTTCAAAGTCGGCAGCAGTCATAGCTGTCTTGACAGCACCAGGAGCAATCCCAAAGACCTGAATCCCAGCTTCAGCATAGTCTAGAGCCAACTGCTTGGTAAAGCCAGCTAAGGCGTGCTTAGACGAGGTATAGGCATGACCACCACCACCTGCTAGGCTCGAAGCGATGGAGCACATATTGATGATGATTCCCTTTTTACTTTCCAGCATTTGCGTCAAATAATGTCGTGTCATCTCAACTGGAGTCACATAGTTAATTTCAAAAATCTCTTGGATTTCCTGGGCAGATTGTTCTAGTAAAGGTTTATAGTCATCCAAAACTCCAGCAGTATTGCACAAAACATCCACCTGAGGGCACCAGTCAAAAACAGGTTTCAAATCTAATGTCAAATCCCTCTGTAAAAAGTAGAAATCACCATCTAAAACTGGATTTTCTCCTTGATCTACACCATAAACTTGATAGCCATTCTCTAAAAAATGGCGAGCTTGAGCCAGTCCAATCCCTGAACTCACACCTGTAATGAGTACACGTCTAGTCATGGACTTCTACCCAATCCGTCGCCAAAACATCACAAGGCGTCGGACTCCACATGGAAAAGCCTTCCCCTTCTCCAGAAACGTTGATTAGGAAATAGGGCGTCACTTCAAGTGCAACCCCATTTTGCTCGATGGTGTCAAAAAGCTGCACATAGTTTTCAGCCCCTCCCCAACCAGTTCGTACATATTTTTTCTTAGCCTTTAATCCAGGCAGAATTTCTTCAAAAGTCATGTTGTTCTCCTTTAATGCTACATTCTTAGTTTAATTATAACAAAAAACCGTTTTCCAACGGCTTTTTGACTGTGATTTATTTAAATCTGCTTCTACTTACGGCAAATTATTCCCTGCTGCAAGATAAATTTCATACCATTCTTTTCTTGTTAAGCTAAAGTTTGCCGCTTGGCTAACTTCTCTCAAATGCTTAGGATTTGTTGTACCTACGACTGCCTGCATTTTTGCTGGATAACGCAATATCCAAGAAATGGCAATAGTTGAAGGGGTTACTCCATATTTTAAAGCTAGACGATCAAGTACTTGATTCAAAGCTTGAAATTTCTCATTACCAACAAAGTTCCCTTTAAAATACCCGAATTGTAAGACAGACCATGCTTGAATGACCACATCGTGTAATTTGCAATATTCAAAAACGCTGCCATCTCGCATCGTTGCTTGACTATCTTCCATATTAACATGAAAACCTGATTCGAATCCTGGAGTAAAAGCCGCACTCAATTGTAGTTGATTAACAGCTAACGGCTGCTTGACATCTTTTCTAAGCAACTCCATCATCATAGGATTTTGATTAGAAACTCCAAAATCTCGGACCTTACCTTGTTTATAAAGAAGATCAAAGGCTTCTGCTACTTGGTCAGATTCCATCAAAGCATCTGGTCGATGAAGAAGCAAGCTATCTAGATGATCAATCTTCAATCTTTGCAAAATTCCGTCAACTGATTTTATAATATAGTCCTTAGAAAAATCAAAATAGGTAAATTCTTCAATGCGAATGCCACATTTGGACTGAATCCACATCTTTTCTCTTAAATCTGAACGATTTTTTAGGACAATACCTAACAGTTCTTCACAACGACCACGACCATAAATATCAGCCAAGTCAAAAGCATTGATTCCAACAGAAAGTGCTGTTTCTACAATCTCTTCAACTTCTTTTACAGACTTATCTTTTATTCTCATCATTCCGAGAACAATTTCTGATAATTCTTTGTCATCTTGACCAAGAGTTATGTATCTCATCAAGTTTTTCTCCTTTAATGCTACATTATTAATTTAATTATAACAAAAAACCGCTTTACAACGGCTTTTTGACTGTATATCTGCTAAATTCTTCCTACCACTGCAATCCGGCTTCTCTAATTTCTTTCTTAGAAGCGAATTTACCATTTGGTCTGTGCCATCTTCCGTTTTTATCTCTAAAGTAGCCACCTGAATTTGTTGATTGTGAGTTTGATTCCTGGCTTTCTTCCTTTTCTTGTGCGGCTTGGCGAGCTTTTTCCTGCTCTTCTTCTTTTGCTTTCTTTTCAGCTGCTTCTTTTTCTTCAGCCTCTTTCTTGGCTTTTTCCTCAGCTTCCTTCTTAGCTTTCTCCTCAGCTTCTTTCTTAGCTTTTTCTTCTTTGTTTTCAACTGTATTTTTAGCAGTACCGTCCAAGTAATTGATTTCCGCATTAGCTGAAACATTGTCTAAAACGACATGCGTCACCGAATACTGATCAACCTTTTCTTTACTACCACCCAACTTGATCTCCAAGAGTTTGCCGTTTTCATCAATTCCCACATACTGCAATTCAATTTGTCTCGGAATCAATTCATCCTTCTGATAGATTGGGGTCACCTTGTAGTCAAGATAGTAGTTCGGATGATTGGCCAACCAAGAGTCCAATCGATTCTCATAGTAAAGCATGCTTTCTTGATTAGTATTATCTGTTCCAGAATAATTTCCAGCATTGAGCTAATTAGTCATAGGGACCAAGTTTTTCTTTTCATCATACAATCCACTAAATTGGTACCCGATCAGATGGCCTCGACTCATCAGCCAAGCTTCTTTTTTACCATCACCATAAAAGAATTTATAGTTGTGCCATCCAACTGGATCATAAGTCAACTTAGGTTCTCTCTTCTCAGTTGGCTCATCGCTGTCCTTGAGTTGAATATGAGCACCCGTCGCGCGTGATTTGGAATCCAATTCCCCAAGTTCTAACTGCTTTTCATTTTTAAAAGGCAAGAGTCCAGCTTCTTTAAACAACTTTTCATCGAACTTGGCTTGCTTCTGTTCGACTTTTTCTTCTGGAACTGTTTGTTCTACCTTATGACCAGAACAAGCAACAAGTGTTGTTACTGAAAGTAAGGCAAGTGAAAGGGTGAGCAACTTTTTCATAAAAAACTCCTTTATTTTGTATAATAACTATATCAATCCTTCCTTTTACATTTTACTATCATTTTGCTAATTATTCAAGAATAAAGAGGCTATTATTATCCTATTTTCTTCCTTTATCCAAAACAAAAACGATAACCACTTTTTCAGTAGTTACCGTTGATTTCTTTTGATTAGTCTTTCCAACCAAGTTTGCTGTTGATAGTCATCATGATGCTGGCTATCTTCTCACCCCAGTATGGATCTGAAGCATAGCGAACATTCATTCCGGTTGCTTTATTTCCAAGGTGGTCTCTACCATAGTCAATATAATTCTCACGGATCCACTTGGCCGCTCCGAGAATTCCTTTGTCCACATTATCAAAGCTCTTGGCTGAGAGATATGGGCTAGTATCATAAGCAGCAATACCAAAGAAATTGTTCTTATCTCTGGCAATTTGACTGCGTCCCCAAGCACTTTCAAGGGCACTATGGGCCATCAAGTAAAGGGCATTTACACCGTAGCGTTCCTCAGCTTCTTTGAAAGTCGCTCCTTTACCTGCAAGAGGACTATCCTGCAAGTTCATCATCGAATACAGTTTATCCAATTCAGCTGCACTATAATTACTTGGTTCTCTCAAGTTTTTATAGAGGAAAGGATTTTTAATGGTAAAGCCATCAAAATGCTCTCCATCAGTTGAGTAGTACTTCTTACCAATAACCATGGCAGATGTGTGTGGAGCTACTTTGATACTCGTATAAGGAGAGAGTTCATGGTAGAGGAATTTCCCATCACTAGTATAATGAGGGATAAACTCGCTTCCTTCATCTACTGCTGTCAAATCACTTTGATTCATATAGCCAGACAAGCCAGAAATCGAAACTGCAAGTCGGCCGCCTTTTCGCGTCGAGCTATCCAGTGAAACAATGCTTCCTTGGTTAATGTAACTCAAGATTTCTCCAGATGCACTATAGACATAGGCTGTGATGGGTTTAACTTTGTAATATTTGGTTTTATCCGCAACATGCCATCTACCAGAAGCATCCAAAGTATGACCATCCACAGTTTCATTTTTTGCCATATAACCGCCTGATTTAAGGTAGTACCATGATTGGTCGGATGAATCGTAGATTAATTCTTTCTCAGCCATCTTTCCATTTGACTTGAGGTAGAACCAATTGTTCTTGTACCATACCCACTCACTCGCAGCCATATAACCACCAGATTTGAGATAGTAGTAACCATTATCCCAGAGCCATTCTTTATTGGCATAATTTCCATCAGAGTTAATATAGAACCAAGAGTTATAATTCTTGTCAAAGAGCCACCCTTTGCCAGCTTTTGCTCCACTGCTCGTCACATAACTGCGGTCAATCCAAGTTTCCGTAGAGAGGTAGCCGCCTGATTTGAAATGGTAATCCTTTCCTTTGATGGTTTGCCAACCTTTTTCAGCATAGGTTCCGTCAGCTTTCAAGTAAAACCAAGAGTTATAATTCTTGTCAAAGAGCCATTCCGATTTCAATTTAGCTCCACTCTTCGCAACATAGAAGCGATCTATCCAGCGCTCGGTAGAAAGATAACCGCCTGATTTGAAATGGTAATCTTTTTCTTTAATCGTTTCCCAGCCTTTTTCGGCATAGGTTCCGTCAGCTTTCAAGTAAAACCAAGCATCATAATTCTTATCAAAGAGCCATTCCGATTTCAATTTAGCTCCACTCTTCGCAACATAGAAGCGATCAATCCAACGTTCAGTAGAAAGATAACCGCCTGATTTAAAATGGTAGTCCTTCCCATCTATAGTTAACCACCTATTTTCAGCATAGGTACCATCTTGTTGAAGGTAGAACCAACTGCTATAGTTGTCATCATAAATCCAGGCTTGTTTAACCTTATTACCATTTTCTGATATATAGCTTTTACCAAGCCAAGCATTTTTCAGCATTTTACCTTGTGAATTGATGTAGTACTGGTTCTCACCTTGAGTGATCCACTCATCTTTGGCCATTTTCCCGTCTTCTTTAAGGTAATATTTTTCTTGACCTTGTTGAATCCATTCTTTTTGAGCTTTCTGACCATCAGACTTTAGATAATACCAGGATTCTTTTTCCTGATTAAATACCCACTGTTCCTTTGCTTTAGCACCACTTTCAGTCACATAGTACTGGCCAACCCACGTTTTCGTAGCTAATTTTCCAGCTTCGTTAAAATAGTAATCTTTACCACCAACTGTCAACCAGCCATTTTCTGCACGTTGACCATTATCTTTAAGATAAAACCAGTTCTGATGCGTTTGGTCAAAAAGCCATTGCTTGGTTGCTGGTTTCCCGTCTGCTTTGAGGTAGGTCTTTCCTTGCCAAGTCCCCTCTTCTGCTTTTGCTGTCTCCACTACAGTAAAAAAACACCCCAATAAGCCAGCACTTACTAGGGCCACTTTCCATCGTTTCATTTAAATGCTCCAATAACGTTTTCTAAACCCTATTGTAACATAGTTAATCGACGGAAATATTACAAATTGATGAAGATTCTATTTCTTGTTGACGATAAGGAAGACCTAGCTTATCTCAGATTGGCTTTGACTTCCTGACGGAGATTTTCTAGACTGCTAATGCCGTATTTATCCATGACTTTTGGTAAATTTTCAATAATATCAGGACAGGCATATGGATTGGTAAAATTGGCTGTTCCAACTCCGATAGCAGAGGCACCAGCCAGATACATTTCTAGCGCTGCTTCAGCAGAATCCACTCCTCCCATTCCAATGATGGGAAGGTCGGTTGTTTGGGCGACTTGGCGGATGAGTTTGAGGGCTACTGGAAAGACTGCTGGTCCAGACATTCCACCTGTTCCATTGGCTAGGATTGGTTTTCTGGTTTTAAGGTCAAAGCGCATACCGACAAGGGTATTGATCATGGTTAGGCCACTTGCCCCTGCATCTTCTGCGGCTTTGGCGATGGTGACAACATCCGTTACACTAGGGGTTAATTTAACATAAACTGGCACATCAGAGGCTTCCACAGCTGCCTTTACCACTTCATAAGCCAAGTCAGGATCTTGCCCAATCAAAAGTCCATGATTGCCGTGATCCACATTCGGACAAGAGATATTGAGCTCGATAGCTTTTACATTTGTAGCCTTGGAAATCCCCTGAGAAACGGCAGCGTACTCTTGTTTTGAAAAGCCTGCTACATTGGCGATGATGGGAAGCGAAGGATATTCTCTTTCCAGCCAAGGCAACTTTTCAGCTAAAACAGCTTCTAAACCTGGATTTTGTAAACCGATTGCATTGAGCATACCTGCAGGCGTTTCTGCCACCCTGGGAGTAGGATTCCCAAAACGGGGTTCAAGTGTCGTCGCCTTGATCATAATGGAGCCTAAAAGGTCTAAATCATAGTATTTGGCATACTCTTGGCCGAAACCAAAACAGCCTGATGCTGGAATGATGGGATTTTTCAAATCCAAGCCCGGTAGAGAAACTTGTAAACGTTTGTTAGTCATGACTTTCTCCTTATAATACAACTGTTCCTGTGCGAAAAACAGGGCCATCTTCACAGACGCGTTGGCTGACGGTCTCACTATCTGGCACTTTTAGAACGCAGGCATAGCAAGCTCCCATCCCACAAGCCATACGAGATTCTAGAGATAGATAGGCTCTTGGATGATCATAAAAGGTTTGATTGATATACTTCATCATTCCCGGAGCACCACATGAGTAAACCGCATCAAATTGACTGTCTAAATCATTGATAACAACAGAAACATTTCCCTTGATGCCATAAGAACCATCATCTGTCGTTACAAAGACCTGACCATATCGGGCCAATTCGGTTTCGAGAATAACAGCATCCTTAGTCGCAAAACCGAGGACTGTCACTACTGTCACCCCACGCGCATGCAATTCCTTGGCTACTTCTAGCAAGGGTGGAACACCAATCCCACCACCAACGAGGAGGACTTGACTCTGGTCGTCTAGGTCAGACAAGTCAAAACCATTTCCCTGAGGTCCCATCACATCAAGAGTATCTCCCTGACTTAAGGTTGAAAAAATAGCTGTCCCAGCCCCCTCAATCCGATAAATAAGGTGACACTGCTTGTTTGCTTTGTCAATAGACGAAATTGAAATAGGGCGGCGCAAGAGATGGGCGTCATCAGGCACACGCAGATGAAGAAATTGGCCGGCTCGCATGGCTTCAACCATCTCCCCTTCTAGGACTAATTCAAAGATTGCTGGCGCAATTTCCTCTTGTGCGACCACCTTCATGGTTTCCAAACGAATGGCACCCAAACGCTTCTTACATGTGGGATTCATGACTTTTCCTCCTTAAATTTAAGGGGACCAGATAAAGAAAAGGCCTTGCTAATGCAAGGCCTCAGTTGGGTTAGGCTAGAACTCATGCGCACACTTAAAAAGTCTCCACAGAGAGTCCCCTTATCCCTTTTATCTGACACCTTGTGAGTCTCTCTGGACTCCCCTTAAAGGTTAAATTTGTATTAGTATACTCTTTCAAAGAAAAAAAGTCAAGTAGAAAACGAACATTCTACTTGACTTCACTGGATTATTTTTCACGAATGACTTCGACCTTGTAACCGTCAGGATCCTTGACAAAGTAATAGTTTGGTTGAGTTCCTGGAAGTCCATTAGGAGCTGTCACCTCATAGCCTTTAGCGCTATGTTCTTGATGTAGGGCCTCAAGGTCAGGTGTACTGAGGGCGATATGGGCGAAGCCATCTCCTACCACGTAAGGACCGTGATCATAGTTATAGGTCAACTCCAACTCATAGTCATCCCCCTCAAGTCCTAGATAGACAATGGTGAAAGCATGATCTGGAAAATCTCTGCGACGCAATTCTTTAAATCCAAAAGCATCTTGATAAAAAGCGATTGATTTTTCAAGGTTTTCTACTCGCAAGCAAGTGTGTAGCATTTTTGAAGCCATTTTCATTACCTCTTTCGTTTTAATAGTTCTATTATACCTTTATTCAGGAAAATTTACTAGAAACTTGAACCAGAGTCCTCTTCTCTACGCTTTCATTCTAAGCAGCACTTTTACGATTTTCCTTGCGTATATTGCGAATAAGGAAAAGCATGATCAGGACAAAAAGTCCCTCGAGGAAGTAGAACGTAAATTCGCTGTTCATGATTAGTAAGTCTTTGTAATGATAGTTATTACCGAAAACTGAATTTGGTGCAAATAGGATTCGGAACAGTCTTCTTAGGAAAATAAAGATCTGCAATCCATAAATCATAAAGACCTTCTTCACACCAATCATGAAGCCTTGTTCCTTTGTAAAATAAGATAAGGCAATTCCATTTAACAAGAGGATAACAGTTATAGCCAGTGTTTCATTTCGTAGAATAGTTGGATCAAAGATATCTAAACGGCTGTGAATATATGGCAACGTTTGAAAGAGTAGGATTCCCAAGATTGCTGGTATGAAAATTTTCTTCAGAGATGGTGGAAATCCAGGACTGAATCTTGTAAAAGACAAGCAAATCACAAGGATTGCAAAAATATGGAAGTAGGCTGTTGCAACTCCTGAAATAGTCTGGCTTTGATTTACCAAAGCAGAAAGAAAACCAGCAGAAAGAAAGATACCGATAGGAATCAGCTTCTCCAAAGAATAATCCCACTTCAGCCCCTGACTCACTTGGAAACCATCGATGAAGCTGAAAAATGTAATGAACATAAGGGCACCAATGAGACCAAATGGTAAGGATGGAATGACGAGGATTAATAACAAGATTAATAGGAACCATGGATGAGGACTGTAGTAGAATTTCCGTTTTTCTCCTCTAGCAGTCACTCCCTCCTCAATCGGTGTTTTCCTTAATTTTAGCATATAGACGTAAAAGAGTGAAAACATGCCCGCATGAACCCATGAATTATAACCAGGTCGCTCTATAATACTGAGTAGCAAACATACAATCGTAAAGAGACCAGAGAAAATCTGAAGAAACTTATTATTAAATACCTGTCTTTTTTTCCAATCCAAATAAGAGAGCTTGGCCTTTGGATGACTAAGTTCATAAGCATAAGCTGTCATCTCTTCTAGTTTCTGGTCTGTCTCCTCCGTCATCATTTGGGGAGCCATTTTAGAAGTAGGAAAAGGAGCCAAAACATATCTCAAGAGCTTGCCATCTGTAAACCGATGGTACTCCTTATAGATTTGTTGAAGCAAAATCGTTAGAATGCGTGGTCTTCCTTTAAAGTAGCTTCTCCACTTTTCCCAATCATTGATATCTTCATCGCTCTTGGTGAGCTTATCTATATAAAGATAACCTTCATTGTACCAGTAATCAAAATTTTCTTTTTTGTTAAGTGCATACTCCTCTACCACTGAAGGATAAGAATGGATACTCTTCCAGAAATGAAGTTTCTTCAGGTAAGGATTTGATTCCTCATCACTATAACGCTCCACAAATTGGAAAACAAGGGCTAACACTTTCGCATTGGTTAAAGGATAGACGTCCACCTTTTCTAACAAATCAAGTAGGAGCGTGTGATCTTTGACTGATTCAAAAAGGTATTGCCAATCACGTAACAGTTTATACTCGTCTTCATAGTGAGCATGGAGCAACTCATAGAAGGCTGCCTCAACTTCATCCGGATTATCTAGAGTGTAATGACTAAAGTCAACGTTTTCTCCCAGCTCCTCTTTTACTTCCTCTAAGTAATCAGCCAAGTCGTTCAAGAGTGGATAATCCTCTTCAAATATGACTTGTCGGTTTTTTTCCAGGATATAGGTTAAAACGGGCACACTCTTGATTATCTGACGATTCTGATTTACTTGATCTAAGACCATAAAGGCCAAATAAGGGTGCTTGAAAAACTCTATCCAGGAGCTCAATTGATTTGCTTTGTTAAAATCTTGGAGAATTTCTTGGCAAAGTTGATAAGAATAATAGAATTCTTCAGTGGCTTCATGTGCGCTTTCAAGCGAACTGCCTTCCTCTTCTGCTATAGCTCTTTTAACTTTCCAATACTTCAATTTATAGTAATAGCCCCAGTGTCGGAAGTCAGGTATATAATCTTCCAGCAAGGGAATGAGGATAGAGAATTGCTCTGGTTTATTAAAAATATAAACATCCATTTCCTCTAAAACGGATTGAACAATGTCCATATCATACTGATACTGATGAAAGAACTGACGCCATAGATGCTCTTGTTCCTCTTGGTTATAACCGTCATTTCCAACAATACTTTCAATCGCATTTCGAATCAGATAAGTTTCTTCATTATAACCACTAAAGTCAAGAGTAGACCTTGTTATTCCTTCTTGCCCTTGGTTCTCTTCGTCACCAAACGTTTCAAAGTTGAGGGTATTCGTAGCTCTTTCTTCAGAATCTCCATTTAGCTGAACTTCCTCATCATAGTCACTAAAGTCAAGGGTGGACTTTTGCTCATTCTCTTCTGCTTTAAAGGTTTCAAAGTTAAAGGAATCGCTGGTTTTATCAGTCGATTGCTGATAATCACTGAAATCAAGACCAGATCTTTCAGACTCTTCGTTCTCAGTCTTCGTTTTTTCAGTCAAGTTTTCAAAGTTGAGACTAGAGTTAGGCTTTTCATTCGCCTCTTCTTCAAGTTCAGTAGCTTCTTGAGAGTCACTCGCTTTTTTGAGACTATTTTCTGGTCTTGTGTTTCTAGACCTCGCATAAGTCAGGGCTTTTTGGTAAGCTTCAACAATTTCTTGGTAAATTTCTGGTTGGTCTTCTGGGTGATAGAGCCGAACCAATTCAGCATAACGCCTTCTAATAAGCTTGACGTCAGTCGTTGGCTCTATCCCTAAAGTTTCCCATATATTCATAAGGTCTCCTCTTTTATAGTCCTCGCTCTAGAAAGTCTAGATAGTTTGAAAATGATTGATAAAGTTTTGGCAAATGATAAACAGATGCTTGACTGACCTCTTCTTCAAATCGTCTAGTTTCAGCCATTAGCTCATCTCTTCTTCTCCCCAAGAGCATACTGTACACACGATTCGCTTTTTCAATCAAGAAACGATAAACCTCTGTTTCTTGAGCATTGATCTTATAGCGAGTCAACTCTACTTGCTTAGCCTTGATTTCCTTTTCTGTCAGAGTAACACTATCTTGGAGAATAACATGACTAAAGACTTCCTGTGTTGAATCAATTTTCACTTCGACATCCAAAATCCCATTTAAATCATAGGTAAATCGAACTGTGAAACTTTCATTTACTCGAGTATTCACAGGGACGGGAACTTCTAATTCTCCTAGGAACAGATTTTGTGATGCTTTCATCATCTCACCTTGATAGACCTTTATCTTGACTTGGCTCTGTCCCAATTCAGCCGTATAGTACTGTTCGATGCGTGAAGCAGGGAGGGTAGAATTTCGCTCAATAATCGGCGAAAAGCGGTCGCCAACTATCTCAATCCCCAGTGTAAAAGGACAAATATCAGACAGTAATAAATCTCGTATCTCACCCTGGCGTTCTTTTATTCCTGCTAAAAGGGCACAACCTCTCGCAATCATCCGATCAGGATCATCTGAAACCTGCACCATTTGATTGATACAGTAAGATAAAAAGTCCTGAACCAAGCGGAGTTTCGAAGTCCCACCAACAAGAACAAAGTTATCTGATGATACATAGCTATAGCGCGCATCCATCAAGGCACGGTCCAAAACGGCCTTAACACGGGCTAGCAGAGGTTGACAAAGCTCATAAAAACGCTGGTAGCTCAAGTCTAAAGTGTATTCCTGTTCTTGGTCCAGAACTGTCATCTTTACTTCTTCTTTCTCATTGAGTTCTACCTTTTTCTTTTCAGCCTGTACCAGAATTTTGCTATAAAATTCTCGTGAAATCGTATCCTTGGTTAATTGATTAGAAACTAAAAATTCCTCAGCAATAGCCGCAGTGAAGTCTTCGCCTCCCAAACGATTGTCCCCTGCGATCGACACGATTTCGACGATATTATCAAAAAGCTCCACAACTGAAATGTCTAGAGTTCCACCGCCAAAATCGACTACAATAAAAGATTGATCTTCCTGGTTTACCATAGATCTTTTAGCAAGAGCCGCTGCGGAAGGTTCATTGATAATCCGATCAATCTGAACTCCAGCAAATTTACCTGCTAGTTTGGTCGCATAGCGTTGAGCATCGTTGAAATAAGCTGGTACACTAACAATCACTTCCTCGACCTTTTCTCCAAGATAGGTCTCTGCATCGTCTACCAACTTTCGAATGATAAAAGAGCTTAATTCTTCAGCCTTATATGCTCGATTTCCTAGTGTCAATTCATGCTTGGTCCCCATAAAACGCTTGAACTGAGAAACCGTCTTATCTGGGTGGGTCACCAAGCGTTCCTTGGCAATTTTTCCAACTATAATCTCATCATTGTCATCCAAAGCCACAACAGAAGGAGTCAAATATTCACCAAAAGCATTGGGAATCAGCTTAACCTGACCATCTTGGTATACCCCTACTAAAGAATTAGTCGTTCCTAAATCAATACCTACTATCATTTTCTTGTAACTCCAAATCTTTTTTAGATATTCCTATTATACAGGAAATATCCTATTTTCTTTGAAAAAATCTGTCATTTACTCTTTAAAATCGAAAATTGTTTAAGGAAAATAAAAAAGTTTCACCCTGCTCTTGCGGTAAAAACCACGAGAGTAAGAATGAAACAGTTGTCATTATTTACCAAGTTTTGCTTTAGCTGCATCTGCAAGAGCTGTGAAAGCTGCTGCGTCGTTAACAGCCAAGTCAGCAAGCATTTTACGGTTAACTTCGATTTCAGCCAATTTCAAACCATGCATCAATTGTGAGTATGAAAGTCCGTTCAAACGAGCTGCCGCATTGATACGAGTGATCCACAATTTACGGAAGTCACGTTTTTTCTGACGACGGTCACGGTATGCATAGTAGTAAGAGTTCATTACTTGTTCTTTTGCAGTACGGAACAAGATGTGTTTAGCTCCATAGTAACCTTTTGCTAATTTAAGAATACGTTTACGACGTTTGCGTGATACAACGCCACCTTTAACACGTGCCATGTTTTATTTCCTCCAAATATTTCCTAGAATTGTTTACTTACTGTTAGGCTATTATTTCAAGCGAGTAAGCATTGCTTTGATACGTTTGAAATCTCCTGAATGCACCATAGATGCTTTACGAAGATGACGACGTTGTTTCTTAGTTTTTCCGTGGAAACGGTGAGAAGTGTAAGCACGGAAACGTTTAAGTCCACCAGAACCTGTACGTTTGAAACGTTTAGCTGATGCGCGGTGTGTTTTTTGTTTTGGCATGATTTTTTCTCCTTTATTTAACTTTCTGACAATTATTTTTTGTCAGTTGCTGGCGCCAACTGCATGAACATTTGGCGTCCATCCATCTTAGCTCGTTGTTCGATGATCGCAATATCTTGTGTTGCTTCAGCAAACTCAGCTAAAACTTTTGCACCAATCTCTTTATGGGTAATCATACGCCCCTTAAAGCGAATAGATACCTTAACTTTATTTCCTTTTTCAAGGAACTTGCGTGCATTGCGAAGTTTTGTGTCAAAGTCACCCTTGTCAATAGTTGGACTCAGACGAACTTCTTTCACAGTAACAACACTTTGTTTTTTACGTTGTTCTTTTTGCTTTTTCTGGTACTCAAATTTGAACTTACCGTAGTCCATAATTTTAGCAACAGGCGGTTTTGCTTGGGGTTGAATTAAAACTAAGTCAACATTCGCACTATCAGCCAATGCTTGCGCTTCGCTGAGTGGCTTGATGCCTAGCTGTTCTCCCTCAAGACCGATCAAGCGAACTTCACGTACACGAATTTCATCATTGATGAATAAGTCTTGCTTTGCTATGGTTTTCACCTCTTTTTTATTATTAGAGAAAAACAATAGCAGGCTCGTAATAATACAAGCCCGCACGTTATGATAGCGTTTCTTAGAAACTTTTCATCCGTAGGGCCAGGCAACTTGATGTCACAAGGCGAGAAGCTCTCACTTCTGCTTTTCTCAACTTTTATATGATACCAAGTTTTCTATTCCTTGTCAAGATAAAAAGTCAATTTTTTAAAAACTTTGTCTATTTTATCGAACCGTTTCAATTCTCCAACTATTCCATCCTTTAAAGCGGATAGCCCCTTGCTGGTCAGTTCGGTAAATCTTACTCTTGATACTTTCCAGTCGTGTCAAGGTTTCCTGATGGGGGAGTTTCGTACGATTGCGCTTTCCGACTGAAATGAGAGTAATTTGTGGTTTGATTTTTTCTAGGAAAGCTGGATTTGATGAGGTTTTAGCACCATGTTGGCCTGCTTTCAAGACATCCACCTCTAGGTCAGGATATTGCTTCAGCAAATCCTTCTCTCTTTTTTCCTCCAAATTTCCTGTGAAGAGAAAGTGCTTATCTAAGAGTTTTCCATAAAGAACCAGAGAATCATCACGATTCCCATCTCCAATCTTCCTTGGAGATAGGACTTCTAAGTAACTGCCAAAAATCGGGAAATTCTCCCCAGCTGCCACACTACGTACCTTGTTTTGACTTGCTTCTAGTTCCGCTACAAATTCCTTCTGTGTCAGACTTCCTTTTGATACTAAAATCTCTCCAACATGGAAAGCCTTGGTCACCTCCAGTAAATCACCAACATGTTCCTTGTCTGTATTGGTCAAAATCAGCTGGTCAATCTTATCTACTCCTCGACTTTTAAGATAAGGAATCAAGGTTCTCTGGGCATTGCTGGTCGTCGCCTTTTCTTGCCAAGCCTCGATTTTCTTATCAGATTCTGCCTTACCACCTACATCTATGAGAATGGTTTTACCAGTTACATCCCGTAGGAAAATACTCTCCCCTTGCCCAACATCTAGCATGGTAATTTCATTTTCAAGTGGATGCTTGGTCAAGAAAAAGAGCCCCACAATAAAAAGACTGACTCCTGCTAGTCTTTTGATGTTTTTCCTCATGTCATAGACCAATGCTAATGAAACTAACAGTAGAATCAACAGCCATGCGTTGGGTTGACCAAAGACCAGGGGCCTACTTGCCAGCTGCGATAGCAAGCGAATGACGCCCTCCAACCACTCAAAGACAAAGTTAAACTGAGTGACTGGGTAAACGAAGGACAGAATGAATAAGATGGACAAAAGCGGCAAGAAGACCACATCAAACAGAAAGGAAAAGACAAAGGTCAAAAGGATAGACCAAGGCTGAAATTCTGCAAAATAAAAGGATAGAATGGGCAATATTCCCAAAGAAATGACCAAACTTTCTCTGGCAACAGCCTTGATCCCATCGCCTTCTTTGCTGGTCATGGTCAAGATAAAAGCATAAGCGCAGGACAAGACTCCTCCTGCAGTTAGGAAAAAGTTTGGCATAATGATAAAAAGGACAAGGACCGTCAAGGCAAAATTATCCAAGCCCTTAATACCATGTTGTGCTAGTAACTTTTGCAAGAGACTGCGAATAACAGATGCTGAAAATCCTGTCAGACCTGCATAGATAAGAGAAAAGGGATAAGTTAGCCACTTCAACTTTTCTTGAGTTAAGCCCAATCGCAAGAGGAGTTTCTTAAAGGCATCCATGAAAAAGCCTACCTGCATACCCGACAAGGCAAAGAGATGGATAATTCCAAGACTGGAATAGAGCTCATTCATCTCCTCAAAGTCCGTGTCCAAATGTCCTAAAAGAAGACCTGTCATATAATTGCGCATAGGATCTGGAAAGTGCATCTTGATCCAAACTACAGCCTTTCGACGTAAACTGGACAGATTTTCTCCTATATCCCAACTGCTAATCTTTCTCATTGACTGGATACTCTTGATAGTCAAAGTTTGGTAAATCCCCTGAGTTTTCAGATAGGCTTGGTAGTCAAAGCCACCAAAATTCCTCTGACCTTCAGGCTCTGAAAGTTTTCCTTCTATCTCTATCTCGTGAAGGTCTGTTAAGGCCTGAAAGAGCTCTTTCTCCTCCTCAGACTGGAGTTTATAGTAAACTTGGAAGGTGCGACCCTCAGCCTTGCCCCGAAAGGACAGACTGTCTCCATTGACTTTGATGGTATCTGGTAAAATCCGTACCCTTTCAACAGAATCCACTAGGTTTTGATTAGCTTGTGTCTGTTGCCAAGTTTGAAACAAAAACCAAAAACCAAAAACTCCACAAAACGCTAGAACTTTACCGGCCGATTTCCAAGGAAATTGGAAAAAGAGACAGACAAGCAAAAAAACAAAACCTAGCAGTGCGAGATAGGACACTCCAAAAATGGCATAGTAAAGCCAGAGCAACAGGAAACTCAGATAGATTAGGGGGATAGGGAAATTCTTAATCCACTGTAACATAGTCTTTTAGCTTTTCTATGGTCTTAGCGCCAATACCAGAAACCTTCTTTAATTCATCAACCGACTTGAACTTGCCATTTGCCTCACGATGATCGATAATATCCTGGGCTCGTTTTCCTCCCAAGCCTTTGACCTGCTTGAGTTCTTCCAGACTAGCTTTATTTAGGTTGACCTTCTTATCTTTACTTGTCGAAGCAGTCGTTCCAGAGGCAGTCTGCTGACTCACTGCTTCTTCTCCCTTAGTTGGAACATAGACAAGAGCCTCGTCACTGACTTTCTGTGCTAGATTAAGCGACTTACTATCTGCTTCCTCTGTCAATCCACCCGCCTTCTGAACGGCATCATGAACACGACTCCCTACTGGTAAATCATAAATCCCTGGCGATTTAACAGCACCTTTGACATCTACCGTAATCAAATCTTGTTCAGGAGACTCGTCCTTTTCTTCCTTTTTCACTTCTTTGTCAGACGATGAATCCTTTGAAACAGCTGCGACTTCAGCCTGCAAATTTGATTCTTTTACAGATGTTTGTGAAGTTGGCTTTAGTAGGAAAAATCCGCCCAAGGCCAAACCTAAACCAGCACAGATGACAATGATTTTATACTCTTTAATTTTCTCGATAATTGCTTCCATATTTTCTCCTCTCTTAAGTTATTCGCAAGAGAAAGAAAAAACAGCTGAAAAATCTTTTCACCTGCTTATTTATTTGCAAAATAGTCTTCCTTGGTCAAGACATAATGAACTCTTGTGATAATTCGACCTGGTTCTTTATTATCCATTCTGGCATAGGGTTCTTCGTGGGAAAAACGCATACCTGATTTCTCCATGACCTTGCCAGATGCGGGATTGTCTTTGTCATGAAGAGCGGTCAACTTGTTCATTCCAATCTTCTCAAAAGCCAGTTCAATCACGGCACGATTGGCTTCTGTCGTCAATCCTTGATTCCAATACTTTTTATTGATAATGTATCCAATAGCTGCTTTTTTGAGAATGGGATCAATCTTGTGCAAGTCAATAGTTCCGATAAACTGACCAGTGCTTTTTAGTTCGATTCCCCAACGGCCCAAGGGATTAGCCAAGTAAAACTGAGCAATGTTATTCTTAGTTTCTTCTAAGCTTTGATTTGTTGGAAAAGTATAGCGTGTATTTTCTCTGTCTGAAGCATACTCAAACATAGCTTCTGCATCGTCCAAGGTTACAGGTCGGAGCAATAAACGCTCCGTTTCTATAGATGGATACTGGGCAAATTTCACAAATATTGATTCCATACTTTTTCTCCATTAGAGCTTGATTCTCACTAGTCTAGCATAAATAAATTTGGATGACAAGTTTTTCTTGATTTTTGAAGCGGTTTCATATACAATAAAACCATCACATTTTTGATCTATGAACTTAAATGTGACAACTAAAACAAGACCGTCAATTGAAAGGTAGGTTATCTCTATGTTAATCGGAATCCCAAAAGAAATTAAAAATAATGAAAACCGTGTTGCCCTCACTCCTGCTGGCGTCCACAGTTTAGTCAGTCGTGGACATCGTGTCCTCATTGAAACAAATGCTGGTCTCGGTTCAGGATTTACTGATGCAGACTATCAAAAGCAAGGAGCTGTGATTGTCGCTACTGCTGCTGAAGCCTGGGCTGCCGAGTTGGTCGTGAAAGTAAAAGAACCACTAGCTTCTGAATATGCTTATTTGCGCGACGATCTTCTTCTCTTCACCTACTTGCACATGGCCGCTGCTCCAGAATTAGCAGATGCTATGCTAGCAGCAAAAACAACAGGAGTTGCCTATGAAACTGTTCGTGATAATCAAGGACAACTACCACTCCTCGTTCCTATGAGTGAGGTTGCTGGTCGTATGGCTGTTCAAATCGGAGCCCACTTCCTTACTAAGCAAGCTGGTGGTTCTGGTGTCCTACTAGGTGGTGTACCAGGCGTTCCAAAAGGAAAAGTAACTATCATCGGTGGTGGTGTCGTCGGTACACATGCTGCCCGCATTGCCCTTGGTCTTGGTGCTCAAGTGACTATTTTAGATATCAGCGCTAAGCGTCTCTCGGTTCTAGAAGAAGTCTTTGGAAACCAAATTCAAACTCTTATGTCTAATTCATTCAACATCGAAGCAAGTGTGAGAGATGCTGATGTGGTGATTGGTGCAGTTCTCATCCCTGGTGCCAAAGCACCGAAATTGGTGACAGATGAGATGGTCAAACAAATGCGTCCAGGCTCTGTCATCGTTGATGTTGCCGTTGACCAAGGTGGCGTTATCGAGACAGCTGACCGTGTGACAACGCACGATGAACCTGTCTATGAAAAATACGGTGTTCTCCACTATGCCGTTGCCAATATCCCTGGTGCAGTTGCTCGTACCTCTACTATCGCCCTAACCAATGTCACTCTTCCTTATATCGAAGCTCTGGCTGGCAAAGGATTCGCACAAGCAATTGCTGAAGATGAAGGCTTGCGTCAAGGTGTGACCACTTATAAAGGTTACTTAACCAGCCTCCCAGTTGCTCAAGGACTCGATAAAGATCATACTTCTATCAACGAACTTGTTTAAAGCTATACACTCATTAAAAAAGAGCAGTTCAAATTGAACTGCTCTTTTGCTATTCTGTTTCTTGGTTCTTTTCTTCAACCTTAACTGGAGCCGGTTCATAAGCTCGGATAATCTGAGCGACAACTGGATGGCGAACCACATCCTTGGCTGAAAAATGAACAAAGTCGATTTGGTGAATGTTCTTGAGCTTTTCTTGAGCATCAATCAAACCGGACTTAACATTACGTGGCAGGTCAATCTGGCTGATATCTCCATTGACAATCATCTTCGAATTAAAGCCTAAACGAGTCAAGAACATCTTCATCTGCATGATGGTCGTATTTTGTGCCTCATCGAGAATGACAAAGGCATCATCCAAAGTCCGGCCACGCATATAGGCAAGGGGCGCGATTTCGATAATCTCACGCTCCATGAGACGGGTCGTTTGGTCTTTCCCGAGAATCTGATACAAGGCATCATAAACTGGTCGAAGATAAGGATCGACCTTCTCCTTGAGATCACCCGGAAGAAATCCTAGACTCTCACCTGCTTCCACTGCTGGACGAGTAAGGATAATCCGCTTGACCTGCCCGCGTTTAAGGGCAGTCACTGCCAAGGTCACTGCAAGAAAGGTCTTCCCTGTCCCTGCAGGTCCGATTCCAAAGGTCACATCATGCTGTTTGACACTGTCCACATAAAGCTTTTGACCCAAGGTTTTGACACGAATTGGTTTCCCAGTATTGTCCTTGATAATTTCTTCTTCGTAAAGGGCGACAAACTTGTCGATTTCATCGTTTTTGACCATGCTAATCGCAGTCACCACATCTGGCGTGCCGACTGTCATTCCACGATTTACCAAGACCATCAAAGCCTGAATAACCTGACGGGCTTCCTCACAGGCAGACTCTTCTCCGATAACCTGGACAATCTCCGTACGAGCATGAATCACCACATCGAGCTCTTCTTCCATCAAACGAAGATGGCGCTCATTGGAACCAAAAAGATGGAACAAGTCATCTGGATGACTCAGTTGAATGTCTATTGAATGTTCCTTCAAATAAAGAACCTCTCTAATCCGTTTATTTCTTTTTATTATAGCAAAGAGAACAATAAAATACTAGCCTCATCTCATTGTCTCTAGTGTTCTAAGTATTCTTGCCAGATGGCGTCAAAGTCTCCTAGGTTAAAAGAGAAGCTGGCATGCTCCTCCAAAAAGCGACTCACCTCATCAAAATCATCCGTGTGTTTTGGAAAGGCTGACTCCTCAAAAGCGAGGTCTGCCAAGATGGCTTTGGGACTGTTACTTTTAGAATTGCGCTCGGTCATGAGCCAAGTGTAAAATGATTTTCTCAATTCTTTCTCCTATCAAGACTTTTTTTGATGAAACTTTTCTGATTTTTAAAAATTACTGGACTTAGCCTCTGAAACGTAGTGGTTTATAAAATCCGTTTTCGCATCAGTATAGGCGTCTCGATTGTGTTCAAATTGTTTCCACAAACTGAGTTTTAATTCCTGATACGCTTGGGCAATATCTGGATGCTGGCAGAGATAATCTCTAAAATAAATCTCGTCATGATCTCCCGTCATTCGCAAATGTAGATGAAAAACTTTCTCAGCAAATCCCTGCTCTGTATATCCTTTATTTAGCGAAATCCTGTTAGGACTCTCCGACATCACTAGCCACCCATTCTTCACCAATAAATCCCTAACTCTTGCTAAATCCTCTATTCTACCTACTTCTAACAGAATATCAACGATATTTTTGGCCCAAATATTAGGGATAACAGTGCTACCGATATGTTCTATTCTTTTAATAACATTGGCACCCAATATTTTTTTCAGATTTGCTTTTTCCGATTCATACCAGTCTTTCCACTCTGACTTGTGCTCTACTAGAAAAATAGGAAAAAGTTGCCAGAGTTCCTCTAAACTCATTTCTTCAAGTTTCTTTTTCATGTCTATAAGGCCTAAATCAACTCTGTACCAAACTGGTCTTGCTTGATTTTGCCAGCCTTCATCAAACCACCGAGTGCTTTCTTGAACTGACCTTTAGAAATGCCAAAGGTTGCTTTGATGTCCTCAGGGGATGACTTATCATTCAAGGTCATAAATCCGCCATTGCTTTCCAAGTAGGTCAAAATCATCTGGGCATCATTTTCCAACATTTCAAAGGAACGTGGTTTGAGGGAGAGGTTCAAAGTACGATCCACTTCACGGAAACCAATGACACGCACATCTAACACTTGCCCCAAACGTGGCTCTGCGTAGCGCTCACTTGGGTGAATGAAACCAAGCATGTTATTCTCTGGCAGGTAAACAAAAGTTCCCGATAGCTTGAGGCGGTAAACAATGGCTGGCCAGTTTTGGTTCTGCATGTTGTTGTAGGCAGGACGAGCCAAACGTTGGAAGTCTTCCTGATAAGCCAAAACTCCCCAGATACGATCTTTCTTGTCTACTTCTAGACGGATGTAGAGTTTGTCGCCCTTCTTGGGCCAGAGCTCTTTTAGTTCAGGTAGGATATCCAGTGACACTACGATTTCTTTATCAGGTAGACCGTTATCGACAAAAACACCCAAGTCCTTACGAACTTCTGTTACGGTTCCCCAACCAAATTGGTCCTGAGTGGCAGTCACTTCTAGAGTGGTCAGACGGAGTTTTTGCTTCATATCCGTGTAGGCAAAACCTTTGACCGAATCCCCTACCGTATGCTGACCTTCTTCCTTGGCAAGGGCGTAAGTCTGACCATCCTTTTGCACAAAGTAAAAACGGTCATTTTCATCGATGATGAGTCCAACGATAAAACTTGCAAGATTTGTATTCATATTTCCTTCTTTCGAATAAAACTCAGCCAGCAATGCCAACTGAGTTTTTCTGTTTATTTTTAGACTTCCAAGATTTCTTTTTCTTTATTGGCAGTCATGTCGTCGATGTGTTTCACAGCATCGTCTGTTACTTTTTGAATATCTTTTTCAAGAGTCTTCAATTCGTCTTCAGTGATTTCTTTTGCTTTTTCTTGTTTTTTAGCTTCATCCATAGCATCACGGCGGATATTGCGGACAGCCACTTTAGCATTTTCACCGACCTTCTTCACTTCTTTAGCAAGGTCACGACGAGTCTCTTCTGTAAGAGCTGGGATAACCAAGCGGATCACAGAACCGTCATTAGCTGGTGTAATACCAAGATCAGAAGCGTTCAAGGCACGTTCGATGTCTTTCAATGAAGACTTGTCAAATGGTGTTACCAACAAAACACGCGCTTCTGGAATAGTAATTGAAGCGATTTGGTTAAGAGGAGTTTCGACTCCATAGTATTCTACATGGATACGGTCTAGCAAGCTTGCGTTGGCACGACCGGCACGGATACCACCAAATTCACGAGCAAGTGATTGGTGAGACTGGGTCATTCTTTCTTTAGCTTTTTCTACAATTGCATTAGCCATAATTTTCTTATTCCTTTTCTTCGATATTGTTTGAAACTGTTGTTCCGATATTTTCACCAAATACGACACGTTTGATGTTGCCTGGTTGGTTCATGTTAAAGACAACCAAGTCAATGTCGTTGTCCATAGAGAGGGTCGAAGCTGTTGAGTCCATGATACGAAGACCTTTATTGATAACATCACGGTGGGTCAATTCTTCAAACTTAACAGCTGTCTTGTCTTTCTTAGGATCGGCATTGTAAACACCGTCTACGCCATTTTTAGCCATAAGGATGGCATCTGCTTCAATTTCAGCTGCACGAAGGGCTGCTGTTGTATCTGTTGAGAAGTAAGGTGAACCAATCCCAGCACCAAAGATAACGATACGACCCTTTTCAAGGTGGCGAAGGGCACGTCCACGTACGTAAGGTTCTGCCACTTGTTGCATAGCAATGGCAGTTTGCACACGCGTATCGACACCAACTTGTTGCAATGAATCTGCCATTACAAGAGCATTCATCACGGTCCCAAGCATTCCAGTGTAATCTGCCTGAACACGGTCCATTCCTGCTTCTGCAGCAGGTTCTCCACGCCAGAGATTTCCTCCACCAATAACAAGGGCAATTTCGATACCTAAGCTATGAACTTCTTGAATCTCTTTTGCGATTGTTTGAACTGTTTGGATATCAATCCCTACGCCACGTTCACCGGCAAGGGCCTCACCTGATAACTTGATTAAAATACGTTTATACTTGGGGTTCGCCATTTTTACTCTCCTTTTTTTATCCTACCTATTTTATCACAATTTCTAAGATTTTTATAGTATCATGAGCAATTCTTTGAAAAAAATTAGACAGTTAAAAATTCCTCTAAGTCGGTAAGAGCACGCTCTGCAATTTTTTCATAACGAGCCTTCTTATCACGGATACGCTCGCCTTCCAATTCCTTGATAATCCCGAAATTGACGTTCATTGGTTGGAAATGTTTGCTATCAGCGTGAGTGATGTAATGAGCCAGACTTCCAATCGCTGTGGTCTCTGGGAAGATAGCTTCACTTTCACCCTTAAAGAGACGAGCTGCGTTAATACCTGCAACCAAGCCTGAAGCTGCTGACTCAACATAGCCTTCTACACCCGTCATTTGACCAGCAAAGAAGAGGTTGGGTTGTTTCTTAGAACGGTAAGTCTGCTCGAGAAGATTTGGTGAATCCATGTAAGAATTGCGGTGCATGACCCCATAACGGACAAACTCCGCATTTTCAAGACCTGGAATCATTTGGAAGACACGCTTTTGTTCTCCCCATTTGAGGTGGGTTTGGAAACCAACGATATTGTAGAGGCTACCAGCCGCATTGTCCTGACGAAGCTGGACAACTGCATACGGTGTTTTGAACTCCCCGTCACGAGGGCCTGTATAATCGTCTGGATACTCCAAACCGACTGGCTTCATCGGACCATAAAGCATGGTTTTAATGCCACGCTTAGCCATGACTTCGATAGGCATACAACCTTCAAAGTACTTTTCTTTTTCAAACGAATTGAGCGGGGCTTCTTCCGCATTGATCAATGCTTCATGGAAATCCATAAATTCTTGCTTGGTCATAGGGGCATTGAGGTAGGCTGCTTCTCCCTTGTCATAACGAGACTTGAGATAGACCTTGCTCATATCGATGGTATTGACATCGATAATCGGCGCCGCCGCATCGTAGAAATAGAAACCATCACCGTCATTAAGGGCATGAATCTTTTCAGCTAGGGCATCGCTGGTTAAAGGACCAGTAGCGACAACTGTAATAACATCAGTCGGCAATTCTGTAATTTCATCACGAACCACTTCAATCAAGGGGTGATTAGCCACTTTTTCAGTCACCATTTGAGAGAAACCATCACGGTCCACCGCAAGGGCTCCACCAGCAGGAACACGTGTAGCTTCAGCAGATTCCAAGATAACAGAACCCAAGCGACGCATTTCTTCCTTGAGAAGCCCAACTGCATTGGTCAAAGCATCCCCACGTAAGGAATTGGAACAAACCAATTCAGCAAAATTGTCTGTTTTGTGCTGAGGTGTTGACTTGACCCCACGCATTTCATAAAGTTTAACTGGAATACCGCGTTCTGCGATTTGGTAAGCTGCTTCAGAACCTGCCAAACCAGCACCGATAACATTGATATAAGATTGAGACACGACACTAATACCTCTTTGGGTGGAACCTAAGTTCATATCAAAACAAGCTACTAGACTGTTTGACACCCACAAATCTTTCTAATTTTTCTTCTACTAGTATAACAAAAAAAGGGAAGATGGCAAACTTCCCTGTTTAGTCATTTTCTTGATTTTCTTCCCATTCGTGGTAGGCAGCGTAGAGTTGGCTTTTATTCCACTGGTAGAGTTTCGCAACTTCCTTAATGGCTTGATTTTTCTTCATGCCTTGCTGGATACGAGATTGGATTTCTGAAAACAAGTCCTCCTCGTCCTTTTCCTCCACATCCTGACTTGCGCCTTTAACGATGAGAAGGCATTCACCCTTGAGTGGCGTTTCAGCAATACTTTCTAGTAGCTCTGAAATCTTTCCTCGTTGGTATTCTTCATAGATTTTGGTCAATTCCCTGACCAAGACTACCGAGCGGTCACCGTAGACTTCTAGCATATTTTCCAATGTATCTGATACACGGTGGGGCGATTCGTAGAAAATCTGAGTTTCTGGGTAATCTTTTTTTAAGTCGAAAAATTGCTTTTGCTGGCCTGATTTTCTCGGTAAGAAACCGTAAAAGATATGTGGTTGTGGAGCTAAACCACTGGCAATCAAAGCAGAAATCCCTGCAGAGGCACCCGGAACTGTCACTACTGCAATTTCTTCCTCAATAGCTGCCTTAACCAAATCATGACCAGGGTCCGAGATACTAGGCAGACCCGCATCGGATACCTGAGCAATACTTTGTCCTGCTTTCAAGAAACCAATCAAATCAGGAATTTTTTCCTTGGCATTGTGCTCGTGAAAACTAATCTGCTTGGTGGAAATGTCAAAATGCTTGAGCAAAAGTCCTGTATTGCGCGTGTCCTCAGCTGCAATCCAGTCCACTTCTTTCAAGGTCTGAATGGCACGAAAGGTCATGTCATCTAGATTGCCAATCGGCGTTGCTACTAGGTAAAGCTTGCCATAGGGAGATTGTCCCTTAAAACTTTTTTGAATCTGCATGCCTACTCCCTGTACAACAACTCGTCACAGAACATACATTCCTCGTCCTGCTCTCGGCGTTGTCCATAAAAATCATTACATACGTGAAAACCGTCTTTATAGATCCGACGGACGCTTTCACGAACATGCTTGGCCTTGACGGGAGTATCTGCTTCCACCTCGCCCAAGCGTTCGCGCAACTTACTATTTTCCAAGCGAAGAGCTGTATTTTCCTCTACCAGGCTCTTGAGATTTTTCTTGATGGCTTCCACATCGGCCAAGGTCACCAGTAACTGTTGGGAAAAATCGTCCAGCGCGTCAAATAATTCTTTTTTATCCATAAACCAGCCCTTTCCTTTCTTTATCCTTCATTGAGTTTATATTTCTTTCAAAACCAGATATTCCATGGCATTTTGAAAGCTGACATTAGCTTGCCACATTTTTCTAGCTTCTAGCAAATCTTGTAGAATCTGTCGAATCCTTGCTTGCAAGAGATCCTGCCCACAGAGAATTTCGAGGATTCGCAAGACCTGATCTTGTTTTTCCTTGTCATCTGCCAAGCTGGCTAATTTCGCAACTTGGAGATAACTTTCTTTTTTCTTGGCTACTAACCAAGTCAGAAGACGCTCACTTTCATCCACCAAGGTCCAAAAACTTGCTTGATTTACCAACTTTTCAGCTTCAGCTCGTGATTGACTAAACAGGGCTAAGAGAGTCGCTTTTTTCTTGACCAGACCTGCTTGTTCTAATTGATGGATGAGCTTTTCTTCTTGCTTTTTAAAGTTGAAAATCTGGGTCCGACTACGGATTGTCGGCAAGATTTTTTCCTCATCACTAGTTAAGAAGAAAATGTAAACTTCACTCTGGGGTTCTTCGATGACCTTAAGCAGAGAGTTGGCTGCGTTGGGATGCATTTTTTCCGCCTGCTCGATAATAAAGACCTGTTGCTGGCTTTCAATCCCTGCTTGGGAAAACTGACCCACCAATTCTCGAATCCGTTCTGTCTTGATGGCCTGATTGACTGGCTTAATCAAGGTAACATCGGGAAATTCTTCCTGCTCAATCAGCTTGCAGTTTCGGCATTTCTCACACGGTAGAACGCCTACCTTATCCCTACAAAAGAGGTTCTTAGCCAAAAACTGCGCCATTTCCAAGCTACCAAAGAAACCTGAAAAGAGATAGGCGTGATTGAGCTGGTCTTGTTCTAGGATACGGACAAAGCGGTCAAACTGGTCTGGTTGCCAAGCCTTTAGTTGTTCTTGTTTCATTTTGCCAATCCCATTCTCTCAAACAAGACTGCCTTGGTAGCTTCCACAACTTGCTCCAAGGGAAGACTCGCATCAATCTTGACAATGCGATTTCCTTCTTTGTCCAGAAGAGAAAGGTAACCTTGACGAACTTTTTTGTGCAAGTCCAAACCTTCCAAGTCCAAACGATTGACCTCCCGATCACTATTAGCAGCAATGCGAGCCAGTCCTTCTTCCACCTCAATGTCAAAATAGAGTGTCAAGTCGGGTTTGAGGCCATCTGTCGCAAAGTGATTGAGCCAATCAATGGCATCAATATCCAATCCACGGCCAAATCCCTGATAAGCAACGGAACTATCGATGAAGCGGTCCATAATGACCAACTTACCAGCTTCAAGAGCAGGGAGAACTTTTTCCACCAAGTGCTGTCTGCGACTTGCGATATAGAGAAGAAGCTCTGTTTTAGAATCCATCTGAGTATGACTTGGGTCCAAAATCACTTGACGAATCTTCTCCCCAATCAAGACTCCACCTGGCTCACGGGTCGTCAGTACCTCTACTCCTTTTTCCTCTAAAATGGGGAGTAGAGCCTCTAAAACACTGGTCTTTCCTGCTCCCTCTGGTCCCTCAAGAGAGACTAAAAATCCTTTTGACATGTCTAACTCATTTCTTTTTTTCTACCTTCTATTCTATCAAAAAAATAGGTTTTTGTGACAATCTTTTTGTGTCTTCTCCATTCAATCGACCATAAAAGAGGCTGGGAGTCATCCAACCTCTTATTTACCTAGTTCTTGTGTTCGTTTGTAGGCTTGATGAACTGCGTCCATGACTGTACCTCTAAAGGCATGTTCTTCCAGACTTGCTACACCAACGATAGTCGAACCTCCTGGGCTACAAACTTGGTCTTTCAATACTCCAGGATGTTGTTGACTTTCAAGAACCATTTGTCCAGCTCCAACTACTGTTTGGGCTGCCATTTTCAAAGCCGTTTCTCGTGGCAATCCTGTCTGTACACCTGCATCTGCCAAAGCCTCGATAAAGAGATAGACAAAAGCTGGTCCACAACCAGCAAGACCTGTCGCCGCATCGATTAAGCCATCCCCCAGCTCAACCAAGAGACCGGCCTTGGCCAATAATTGACAAAAGAGTTCCCTGTCCTCAGCACGACAGTTTGCTGATAAAGCGTAACTAATCACTCCTTGACCGATAGCCACTGGAGTATTAGGCATGATGCGAACAATCCGGTGGTGACTTGGCAGAAGATTCGCTAGTTTTTCTAAAGTCAATCCAGCTGCCATGGAAATCAAAAGAAGGCTCTCTCGTTTTTCAAGAATGGTCTGGTATTGAGCAAGCAGTTCAGAAAACTGGGCTGGTTTAACTCCTAGAAAAATCACATCTGCTTCTGCAAAAATTTCTTCATTACTGGAAGCCTGACCGCCAAAGTTGGCAATGAAAGCATCTACTTTTGCTTGACTACGATTGGCAAGGAGAATCTGAGCACCCGTCTTGGCCTGCAACACAGCCTTAGCCAAACTAGCACCCATATTCCCCAAACCGATAAATCCAATCTTCATCTCTTACTCCCTTATCTGTCCGTCACCAGTAACCACATACTTGTAGCTGGTCAACTCTTTCAAGCCCATAGGCCCACGCGCATGTAATTTCTGAGTAGAAATCCCCATCTCACATCCAAGTCCAAACTGGCCCCCGTCAGTGAAACGCGTTGAGGCATTGACATAAACCGCTGCTGAGTCCACTTGATCTGTAAAGTAAGCTGCAGCTTCAGCATTTTCCGTCACAATGGCATCCGAATGATGGGTACTGTGAGCTTCAATATGCTCAACTGCTTCTTCTAAACTGCTCACAACCTTAACCGCTAGGATGTAATCTAAAAACTCAGTGTCAAAGTCTTGGGCCTCAGCTGCTCGACCTGAAAGAGACTGACTTGCTGTGCTATCCAAACGAAATTGAATTGGTTCCAGTCCAGCTTCCTTACGCTCTGCAACCAGAACTTGTTCCAAGCGAGGAAGGAAGCTTGCTGCCTTGGCTTCATGAACCAGCAAGACCTCCATGGCATTGCAGACAGAAGGACGACTGGTTTTGGCATTGTTGATGATAGACAGAGCCTTGTCTTCGTCTGCATCCTTATCTACATAGACATGGACAATTCCAGTTCCTGTCTCAATAACAGGCACGATAGCATTTTCAACCACGGCATTGATCAAACCAGCGCCTCCACGAGGTATGAGAAGGTCTAGATAACCCTTGGCCTTCATCATGGCATAGCTACTTTCACGGCTAGTATCTTCCACCAGTTGAATCACCTCTGGATGAATGGTCGTTGTCTCTAAGCCCTTCTTTAAGGCTGTGACAATAGCATGAGCAGTTTGGTAGGCGTCCTTACCACTACGAAGAACGACCGCATTGCCACTTTTGAGAGCCAAAGCAGCCGCATCAGATGTCACATTTGGACGACTTTCATAGATAATCCCAATAACCCCCATGGCCACACGCTTCTTGGTAATAACCAAGCCATTTTCAAGCTGACTTGTTTCTAGGACTTCGCCGATAGGATCTGGTAAAGCAACCACTTCACGAATCCCTCTTGCCATCGCTTCTATACGTCCCTCATCCAAATAAAGACGATCTAGCATAACATCTGAGATTTTCCCCTTGGCCGCTTCCATATCGAGGGCATTGGCCGCTAAAATCTCCTCAGTAGCAGCCAATAACTGATCAGCCATAGCTAGCAAGGCTTGGTTTTTCACTGCTTCACTAGCAGTATTGATTGATTTCTTAACAGCCTGTACCTGTTCAAATTGTTCTTGTGTACTTACCATCGTTCACCTCTAAAATTCTGTAAAGAGCAGCTGGATTTCAGGAGTGATGGAAATCCAGTCATCACGGTGAATCAAGACTCCCTTAGCTTTTTGAGAACGGAGCATATCTTCTAGGGCTGAGACGCCAAATTGGACACGTCCCTTTCCAAGAGATTGACCTGTTTCTTTATCTGCTACTGTGACAATATCGTGGTAAGAGAAGTTTCCTTCCACTTCTACCACACCCGATAAAAGGAGACTTTTCCCGTTTTTTGAAAGTGCCTCTGCAGCTCCACCATCTACCCAAATCGTTCCCTGACTTTGAGCATAGAAGGCCAGCCATTGTTTCTGGGTACGAAGTCCCTTCTCTTGCGCAACAAAGAAGGAACCATCCTTGGTCTCCTCCGCTGCCTCGATCAAGGCATCTGATTTCAAGGAAGAGCAAATATAGACTGGCACCCCTGACTCCGTCGCAATCGTAGCAGCCTTGATTTTGGTCAGCATACCCCCAGTACCGTTTGACGAACCTGCCCCACCAGACATATCAATAATCTCACGATTGATAGTCTCGATTTTCTCCAAACGTTTGGCTGTTGGATCTGAGTTGGGATTGCCAGTATAGAGACCGTCCACATCGGTCAAGAGAACTAAAAGGTCTGCTTGAACCATCGCCGCTACCTGGGCACTCAGAGTGTCATTGTCCCCGACCTTGAGCTCATCAATAACGACACTGTCATTCTCGTTGATGATGGGAATGGCACCACGATGGAGCAATACAGACAAGGCCTGATGGGCATTTTTATAACGGCGCTTATCCACAAAATCATCCTGGGTCAGCAAGATTTGTGCAGAAACGATCTGGCGCATGAGGAGGTTGGTTGTGTATTCCTCCAACAAAAGTCCCTGACCAACTGCAGCCGAAGCTTGTTTATCTGCAATCTTGGTCGGACGCTTTTTAAATCCTAAGGCTCCAAAACCAGCGGCAACTGCCCCAGATGACACTAAAATCAACTCATGTCCAGCCTCATGCAACATAGCCAATTGCTGGGTAATTGCCTTTACTTTACTTCTTGATAAACTCCCGTCTTCATTTGTTAAGGAGGAGGTCCCCACCTTAAAGACGATTCGTTTGTACTTCATATTCTCACTCCGATTCTTCATATTTATCCATTATAACATGAATACTTTAAAATAGAAAAGACTTGAAATGAAAAAGGTTGAGACAAGGCATCTCAACTCTTTTATCTATTCTCAGTTTTACGCAATCTTTCCAGCGTTTCTTTAAAAATCTCTGGAATATCTGCTGTGAATTCCAAGGTTTCACCTGTTCTCGGATGGGTAAAACCTAGAGTCTTAGCATGGAGAAACTGTCCTTGTCCTTTCAAAGTCTTACGAGGACCATAGACTTCATCACCAGCGACTGGATGGCCAATATAAGCCATATGAACACGGATTTGGTGGGTACGTCCTGTTTCCAGTTGCAACTCCACTAAGCTATAATCACCAAAACGTTCCAAAACGTGGAAACGCGTCACTGCCGGCTTCCCTTTAGCAGTCACAGCCTGTTTCTTACGGTCTTTTTCACTACGACCAATTGGCGCTTCAATCACACCACGATCATTGGGAAGATTGCCATGAACAATCGCCCAGTATTTGCGGAGAGACTTCTTGTCCTTAAGTTCTTGAGCAAGTGCTAGATGCGCCTCATCATTCTTAGCAATCATGAGGAGACCCGACGTGTCCTTGTCAATGCGGTGAACGATACCCGGCCGGAGAACACCATTGATACCTGACAAGTCCTTGATATGGTACATGAGGGCATTGACCAAGGTTCCGCTAGTATGACCAGCACTCGGATGCACCACCATCCCCTGAGGTTTGTTAACAACGGCTACATCCTCATCTTGGTAAATGATATCTAGCGGAATATCTTCAGCCACATACTCTAAAACCTCCGGTTCTGGCACATGGTAGGTGACGATATCCCCCTCTTGGACAGTGTATTTTGCTTTCTTGACTAGCCCATTAACCAAAACTTGTCCAGCCTTGATTTGTTCATTCGCGAGACTGCGTGACAATTCTGTCAGATCTGACAAAGCCTTGTCTAGACGTTGCCCACCAGTTTCAATTTTTATTTCCATTTACTTCCTCTTTAAGCATTGCAATCAATAAAACAATCACACCAACTGTCAAATAGCTGTCAGCAACATTGAAAATCGCAAAGTTGATAAAGTCTAGGTGAAACATATCCACCACAAAACCTTGACTCATTCTGTCGATAAAGTTACCCAGACCTCCCGCGATTATCAAAGTCAGTCCAAAAACTAACCAGAGAGAATCCTCCATGTGTTTATGTAGATACCAAATGGCTCCTACCATGACGACCAATGTAATGACAGCAAATAACCACTGCTGATCTTGCAGCATGGAGAAGGCTGCTCCTCTATTTTGCAGGTAGGTCAAGCTAACGAGATTGGGTATCCACGAACGCACTTCACCCAGTGGAATCTGCTGGACAACATAATTTTTGACCAACTGATCCAGCCCAATCAAAAGCAGTACAATGACTGCTACTATTCCTCTTTTTTTCATGATTTCCTCTTTTGATCAAAATATTCTTGCATAACCTCAACGAAAAGAGTCCCAGCTTGGCTAAGCTCCACCTCTTCCCGTTTGACGTAGACCATGCGATTATCTAGATTATCCTTGAGACGAATGACTGTGATGCCATTGACACTGTCACTATCTAAAAATCCTGAACCTGTCGCATAGGCATCCGTCCGCTCCAAAATACCATTCAAAGTAGCACGGTCGGTCACATTAAACATCTGCGAGCTCGCGCTGGTGTCGACAAAGTTCTCTGAATAGTATAGATACTCATCCTTTTCCTGAGTAAAACGAACCGTTGGTAAATCCGCTAAATCCTCCATGACCAATTCCTCTTTCTGTGCTAAAGGATGCCCTTCACGAAGATAAATGTGAGTCTGGAAAGGAATTAGTTCAATAACTTCTAAACCAAGCTTTTCAACCCGTTGCATGATGCCCTTTTTATTTTGATTGTTGAGGTAGATAATCCCAATCTCACTGTGTCCTTGAGCTACTTCGTCTAATATTTGAACTGTGGTAGACTCAAAAATACGAAAGTTCTTATAATCAGGATAACGTTCTGAAAAGGCCGTAATCGTTGGTGGTAAGAAGTCATAGTGCTGACTGGCAATGGAAAATTCATCCTTTTCTTCCTCAGGATTGGCATACTGATTTTGAAAAACATCAAATCCTTTGACCAACTCCTGCGCTTTTTCATAAAATTCCATACCACGACGGGTCAAAAACGTTCCCGAACTCGTCCGACGGAAAATCTTAAACCCCAGCTCTTTTTCCAAATCGCGCACAGAAATAGACAGACTTGGCTGACTAACATACATCTTTTCAGCAGCTTCACGGAAAGTACCACTATTGGCAATGGCCACAACATAGCGTAATTGTTGAATGTTCATCTTTTACCCCCAACTTCTCTATCTGTTCATTATACCATATTTTAGAAGTTTTCCACCTAGGAAAAATAATGTCGCTCACAAAATTCATCTACACTAGTAACAAAAAATTGTGGGTATCAAAACAAAAAAAGGCTCTCCGAAAACTCGGAAAGCCTTATTTTATGCTACTTCTAGCTTCCTCGCCTTTCATTTCAAGGCTCGGGATAAAAAGGTTCACTGAACCTTTTTATTTAGCGATTGGGTAAACAGAAACTTGTTTTTTATCGCGTCCTTTACGTTCAAAGCGTACTACGCCTTCAACTTTAGCGAACAAAGTATCGTCCCCACCACGTCCAACGTTTACACCTGGATAGATATGTGTACCACGTTGACGGTAAAGGATTGATCCACCTGTTACAGTTTGTCCGTCGGCTGCTTTAGCTCCAAGACGTTTCGCTTGTGAATCACGTCCGTTTGATGTAGAACCTCCACCTTTTTTGTGGGCGAAAAGTTGCAAGTTGTTAAGAGTCATTTTTAACATAATGTTTTCCTCCGTGTTAGTTTTCTGTGATAACTCTGGTTTGGACGAACTCAGAAGAGTTCTCCGATAAGTTTGCCATACCTAAGAAAAATGATTCGAAGAATAACTGGGTCATTTCTCTCTGGTGTGAAGGAAGATCCGCTGGTATATCAACCTTTAGATAGCCACCTTCATCTTCGTTTAATTCTAAGATTGGTTCATAGCCTGCAAATTTCTCAATGGAATTGACAAAGTTAATGGCAAGCGTAGAAACCGATGCACACACGACATCTAAGCCGTATTCGCCACTTTCGGCGTGTCCAGTAATTTCCGCACTCCTCAGCTCGCCATCTTCGGCTCTCTCAAAGACTGCTTGTATCATGTGTTCTCCTTAAAATTAAGCGTTGATCGCGTTGATGACAACTTTTGTATATGGTTGACGGTGACCTTGTTTACGGTGGCTACCTTTTTTAGGTTTGTACTTATAAGTAACAACTTTCTTTTGTTTTCCTTGTTTTTCAACAGTTCCAACTACAGTAGCTCCAGCAACAAGTGGAGTTCCGACAACAGTGTTTTCACCACCAACAAGAACAACTTCGTTAAAAGTAACTTCTTGACCAGCTTCAACGTTCAATTTTTCAACGTAAACTGCTTGACCAACTTCAACTTTAACTTGTTTTCCGCCAGTTTTGATAATTGCGTATGTGCTCATTATGCACCTCCTATGATTTTTAGGGTTTCCCCGTATTTTTGTGAAGACTCGCCTAGCATCGTGGGACGAACCACTTTATACTCACTATGTGAGCAACGATGTTCGTGCGGTTGCACAGGATTGTGCATAGTCAACTCTTCAAGTATAGCATATCTTCTTTTTTCTTACAAGCGAAATCAATCAAATTTAAGCTTTTTCTTTCCCTTTTTTTCTCCAAGAAGCAAAAAGCATACTGAAGTAAAAGATACTCATCATAAGAGGAACACCTAGAATTGTCTTCTCCTGATAGTAAATCGTCAAATAAGCTGAAAAAACAACTCCGAAGACAAAACTGCTAAGCAAGCTAACAAAAATCAAGCCCTCTCGTAGAAAAGGCGTATGCTTGGTCCGGAAATAATCTCCAAAGGCCAACATGGTACGTTTGATATTCCCTGTCATAAAAGCATTATTATAGGCGATACCCGAAACTTCTCCAAAGGCTGTTGTCACCAGTCCCATACAAAACGCTAAGGGTGGAACTAGGTAGATATTGTCTACTGACAAGGGAACAAAACCAATGATTATGGATAAGACCGCGAGTGGTATCAAGGACAAAATCGGCTTTTTAACAATTCGAAGTTTTTCCTTATACAATGTCAGAAAAAAGACACCCATCATAAAGGACAACAAGGTCATTACTTTAGCACTGGCGTCCGAGACATTCTGCTGAATGAGTCCTACAGAAAGAAAAACCACATTCCCAGTTTGTCCAGCCACAAGGGTGTTTCCTCGCACGATAAAGGTATAGGCATCGACATATCCTGCACAAAAAGTCAAAAAAAGCGCTAGTCTCTTAGACTGACGTGATATTTTTCTTATTGGTAATAATCTCATTTTCTCTCCCTTCTCATTTCATCTACCTATCTAAATATTGTACCACTTTCTCCAAGAAATGCGTAGTCCATTTGAAAATTTTTACCATCTGTTGGATAGTCCTTCTTTTCTATGTTATAATGAAGGAAGGATCTGAAGTCGGAAAAGGAGTATTTATGCTTAAATTAGGTGTCATCGGAACAAGCGCTATCAGTCATCATTTTGTAGAAGCTGCTCATGCTAGCGGAGAATACCAGCTGGTCGCAGTCTATTCTAGAAAACGAGAAACTGCCGCAACCTTTGCTTCTTGTTATCAAGATATCCAACTCTTTGATCAATTAGAAGACTTCTTTAAGTCTTCCTTTGATGTGGTCTATATCGCCAGTCCAAACTCCTTGCATTTTGTTCAAGCCAAGGCTGCCTTATCTGCTGGTAAGCACGTCATTCTTGAAAAACCAGCTGTCACTCAGCCACAAGAATGGCTGAATTTGAGACAGACAGCTGAGAAAAATCACTGTTTTATCTTTGAGGCAGCTCGTAATTACCACGAGGAAGCCTTTACCACTATCAAGAATTTTTTGGCAGACAAGCAAATTTGGGGAG
This sequence comes from Streptococcus sp. 27098_8_51, assembly GCF_041432205.1. Taxonomy (GTDB): domain Bacteria; phylum Bacillota; class Bacilli; order Lactobacillales; family Streptococcaceae; genus Streptococcus. Next base: position 121,571 of record NZ_JAPVZE010000001.1, on the reverse strand, counting down.
CAGATTTCAACTATGTCAAGTATTCTTCCAAGATGCCTGACTTATTGGCTGGACAGACGCCAAATGTCTTTTCAGACCGTTTTGCTGGTGGAGCTCTTATGGACTTGGGGATTTATCCTCTCTACGCTGCCGTTCGCCTTTTTGGAAAGGCTCAGGACGCGACCTACCAAGCTCAACAGCTTGACAATAGCATTGACCTAAATGGAGATGGTATCCTCTTCTACCCTAACTTTCAAGTTCATATCAAGGCTGGGAAAAACATCACTTCCAATCTTCCTTGTGAGATTTACACAGCAGATGGAACCTTGACCCTTAACACGATTGAACATGTCCGCTCAGCTATTTTTAGCGACCACCAAGGAAATCAAGTTCAACTCCCTATCCAACAGGCTCCTCATACGATGACTGAGGAAGTTGCTGCGTTTGCTCAGATGATCCAGCAACCAGACCAGACACTTTACCAGAACTGGCTGGATGATGCAGGCTCTGTTCATGATTTACTCTATACCATGCGCCAGACTGCTGGCATTAGATTTGAGGCAGAAAAATGAAAACCAAACTACCGACTGAATGGCAGAAATTGAGTGACCAACTCGGTTTCCAAGAATTTACCCCCATTCAAACTCAACTATTTGAGCCTATACTTGCTGGAGAAAACCTCCTAGGAGTGAGCCCAACAGGAACTGGTAAGACCCTAGCTTACCTCCTGCCAAGTCTTCTCAGACTACAAAAGAAAAAAGCCCAGCAACTCTTGATCCTAGCACCAAATACGGAACTTGCTGGACAGATTTTTGACGTGTGTAAAACGTGGGCAGAGGCTATCGGCTTAACTGCTCAGCTCTTCTTATCAGGTTCGAGTCAGAAACGCCAGATTGAACGCCTCAAAAAAGGACCAGAAATTCTGATTGGAACACCTGGCCGTATCTTTGAGTTGATTAAATTGAAAAAGATCAAGATGATGAATGTAGAAACCATCATTCTGGATGAATTTGACCAATTGCTCGATGATTCTCAGATTCACTTTGTCGAAAAAATCACCCACTACGCACCTCGTGACCACCAACTCATCTACATGAGTGCGACGACCAAGTTTGACCAAGAAAAGATTGCACCAAACACGCGCACTATTGATCTCTCTGATCAAAAACTGGACAACATCCAACATTTCTACATGCAGGTAGACCAACGTCATCGAGTAGACATGCTACGAAAGCTAGCTCATGTTGAGGATTTCCGTGGTCTGGTCTTCTTTAACAGCTTGTCAGACCTTGGAAGTGCAGAGGAAAAACTACAGTATCGGGATGTCTTGGCTGTCTCCCTCGCTAGCGATGTCAATGTTAAATTCCGAAAAGTCATATTAGAAAAGTTTAAAGATAAGCAACTAACCCTGCTCCTTGCAACTGACCTTCTGGCTCGTGGTATCGACATTGATAGCTTGGAATGTGTTGTCAACTTCGACGTCCCTAGAGATATGGAAACCTATACCCACCGTGCTGGTCGTACAGGTCGCATGGGTAAAGAAGGCTATGTTATCACTCTGGTAACCCATCCTGAAGAACTTAAAAAACTCAAGAAATTCGCAAGTGTGCGTGAAATTGTTCTAAAAAATCAAGAACTCTATATCAAATAAGGTTGGCATTCGGCAACCTTTTTCTTATCCCCAAGTAATTTCCAATTGATAGCTGGCAAAAAGTTGTCCATCTTGATTTTGCAGTTGATAGGCGAGTTCAATCTTTTGCCCATCCAGTTGATAACGATTCGTTTGAATGATAAATTCCTGCATCCCCATTGGAGTCGGAATATAGGCTAAACTATCACTATCCTTTAGAAATCTCATAATAGTCTTCGGATTGGAAAAACGGGTCATCACCAGTTCTTGACCATGAAACTTGAGAACCACTTTTTCTTTTTCCTCATTATAAAAAAGCAGATAGCTATAATCCCCTTTTTCACGCACTTCAACGTCATAAAGCTGGTCAATCACTTCCAACTGCTCATCAAACTGAATCCTATTTCGCATCCGAATCTTCACATCAAATCCTCTTTCATGTCTCTTGTCCTACTATTTTACCAAAAAGAGCAGGATTTTGCTATAATGGTCATATGAATGAAAAAGTATTCCGTGACCCAGTTCACAACTACATCCACGTCAATAATCAGGTCATATACGACTTGATCAATACAAAAGAATTTCAACGTCTTCGCCGTATCAAACAGCTAGGGACTTCCAGTTATACCTTCCATGGTGGGGAGCACAGTCGCTTTTCCCACTGTTTGGGGGTCTATGAGATTGCACGACGCATCACAGAGATTTTTGAAGAAAAATATCCTAAAGAATGGGATCCTGCTGAGTCTCTCTTGACTATGACCGCTGCACTCCTTCATGACCTTGGGCATGGTGCTTACTCGCATACTTTTGAACATCTCTTTGATACAGACCACGAAGCCATCACTCAGGAAATCATCCAAAGTCCTGAGACAGAGATTCACCAAGTCCTGCTACAAGTAGCGCCCGATTTTCCGGAAAAGGTAGCCAGTGTCATTGACCATACCTACCCTAACAAACAGGTCGTACAGCTCATTTCTAGTCAGATTGATGCAGACCGCATGGACTATCTCTTGCGCGACTCCTATTTTACAGGAGCATCTTATGGGGAATTTGACCTGACTCGCATCCTTCGAGTCATTCGTCCAGTCGAAAATGGTATCGCCTTTCAGCGCAATGGCATGCACGCCATCGAAGACTATGTTCTCAGTCGCTACCAGATGTATATGCAGGTTTATTTCCACCCAGCAACACGGGCCATGGAGGTTCTCCTACAAAATCTCCTCAAACGCGCCAAGGAACTCTATCCTGAAGACAAGGACTTCTTTGCACGCACTTCTCCACATTTGCTACCTTTTTTTGAAAAGAAAGTTACTCTATCTGACTATCTGGCACTTGATGACGGCGTGATGAATACCTACTTCCAACTCTGGATGACCAGTCCTGACAAGATACTAGCCGACTTGTCACAACGTTTTGTCAACCGCAAGGTCTTTAAATCCATTACTTTTTCAGAAAAAGACCAAGACCAACTCGCAACCATGAGACAGCTGGTTGAAGAAATCGGCTTTGATCCAGACTACTATACTGCTATTCATAAGAACTTTGACCTCCCTTATGATATCTATCGTCCCGAATCTGAAAATCCACGGACACAGATTGAGATTCTACAGAAAAATGGTGAACTGGCAGAACTCTCTAGCCTGTCTCCTATCGTCCAATCTCTTGCTGGCAGCCGCCACGGAGACAATCGTTTCTATTTTCCAAAAGAAATGTTGGACCAAAACAGCATCTTCGCAAGCGTTACCCAGCAATTTTTACACTTGATTGAGAACGATCATTTTACCCCAAATAAGAACGAATAGAGGAAATTTATGAGTATTAAACTAATCGCCGTCGATATCGATGGTACCCTGGTTAACAGTAAAAAGGAAATCACTCCGGAAGTCTTTTCTGCCATCCAAGATGCCAAAGAAGCTGGTGTCAAAGTCGTAATTGCAACGGGTCGTCCTATCGCAGGTGTTGCCAAACTTCTGGACGACTTGCAATTGAGAGACGAGGGTGACTATGTCGTAACCTTCAATGGTGCCCTTGTTCAAGAAACTGCTACTGCCCATGAGATTATCAGCGAATCCTTGACCTATGAGGATTATCTGGATATGGAATTTCTCAGTCGCAAGCTCGGTGTCCACATGCACGCTATTACCAAGGACGGTATCTATACTGCCAATCGCAATATCGGAAAGTACACGGTGCACGAATCAACCCTCGTCAGCATGCCCATCTTCTACCGCACCCCTGAAGAAATGGCTGACAAGGAAATCGTCAAGTGTATGTTTATCGATGAACCGGAAATTCTCGATGCTGCGATTGAAAAGATACCAGCAGAATTTTACGAGCGCTACTCCATCAACAAATCTGCTCCTTTCTACCTCGAACTCCTTAAAAAGAATATAGACAAGGGTTCAGCTATTACCCATCTAGCTGAAAAACTCGGATTGACCAAAGATGAAACCATGGCGATCGGTGACGAAGAGAATGACCGCGCCATGCTGGAAGTCGTTGGCAACCCCGTTGTCATGGAAAATGGAAATCCAGAACTCAAAAAAATCGCCAAATACATCACCAAAACAAACGACGAATCCGGCGTCGCCCATGCTATCCGTACGTGGGTACTGTAAAATGCTTAAGGATAGAAAATAAACGACACCCCAAAAGTAGAGATGAGACTCTAACTTCTGGGGTGTTCTTTTTGATTTTTCGCCAAACCTTCTAATCAAATCATCTAAATAATCCCAGTCTATCTAGTTCTTTTAGGGCGGATTCTCTTGATGGGTATGGATTTCTATTGATGAAAATTTTTACTGTTTCGACGTGATGATAAAGATCCATGCTGATTTCTTTTAAATTATCAATAAAGACATCAAGTAGTTCTGGTTCAATGTTCTCTAAGGGAGAAGGAAGCTCTTTCTTATTTTCAAACTCAAAAGCTTCTTTAGCAGTCACACCTATTACATAACTAATGTTGTCCCACAAGAGACCATTCGCTTCATTTTCATCTAATTGCATGTAGATAAATATTCCACTGAAGTCTGTCCCATCATCTAAAAGGCGATAAAGTTCCTCTCCCCTTTTATCTCTATTCTCCAAAAAACTCCAACATGCATCCAAGGCGGTTCGAATATGTGAAGTATATTCTGTTTCCATACGATTCGCAATTGCCTCAGCAAAAATCAACATAAAATAACTAGTAAGCATATCCTCTCCTGATCTATGCTTGAACGAATGGCCTATTCATTCTCATCAGATAAAAATAGTGGTCCAAAGTAGTTTTTAACGAGATCATACTTTAGATATCCTTCTAATTCTGGTCCAGTTATTTGTGAAATAAGTTCCCTATTTTCAGCTAGAATTTGTTTGTAACTTAAGGAAAGAACCTCAAGTATGTCCTCGTCGACACTTTCAATCGTTTGTGGTAGGTAGATTTCTTCCGAAGCAATATATGAATAGTGACAAACTAAAACAAAGAAATTAGCGATACAGTTCCATACTAGTGGATTGGTTTTCTTATCCAATACCTGAAATGTCAAGATATCCTGCTCGTCTATATTTTCCAGTCGATTATATAAAATATCTGGGCAAAAATCACTCTCTTTATCAAGCTCCTGTTTTGAAAGTTTTAAGGAATCAAGGACAAACTCCTGATATTCTTTCTCACTGATAAGATCTACAAGACCGTACATCAACTCCTGTAAGAAGCGCAATAAATTTCTATTATCATTCATCAGTTTTCCTTCTATTACTAAAAACTAACTTGGTGATCCACTGAAAAACGTGGCACTCACTCTTCCTCTTCAAACATCAGAGCATCCAGTTCTTCTCTCTCTGCCGCAATCTCTTCAAAAGTAGAAATAAGATTATTTACTATTTCTAAGGTGATAATACCAGTCGAATCCCTCATCGTAACCTTGGTCCCAATAGCACTCAACTCACGGATGAGTTCTCTAACCTTTTTCAATTCATCCAAATCTAACATGTCTACTTCTATCACCGTGTCATGATCTTTGATTCTGGATTGGATTAAAGAAAAAGGCAAGGATGAATGGTTTCTTAACAACTTATAGGTCCCTGACTTGTCACCTATAGAATCTATACAAATAGCTAGCATCGTTTTTACTCCTTTATACTTGAAAACATCAGTATCCCATGTCTACAAGAAAGAGATATAAGCTTGAATCTCCTCTATCATGCATCGATTTGTCGTTCTTACTCTTATGGCTTGAAGCCATAAAGATAAAGCAAGCATAATAGCTTGCTTGAAAGTTAAGGAATTAAAAATTGATTTTCATAATCTTTTGGGAGCTCATAAGATATTTCTCCATTACTATTACCAAATCGACTCTGATTAAAAATTGGAAATAGCTTGGAGTCGTACACAGTTTTTATAACAAAACGTTCTCTTTCAAAACTAATAGTTGCAGCTACTGAGGGATCCTTAAAAACTGATTGTTTACCTTGGGAATGCAAGCGAACATCTATAGTAGCTACTTCTTCAGGATATTTTTCAAATCGAACATCAAAACGAATGTCGATACCTTCCGAAGGAATGTACATTTGATTGTTACTTACACTGATACTTTGAATCTTTCCTAATTTCTGTTCCAATTCTGGGTCGTTTCTATACAGGTCTGTTTGGATAGCTAGTTTGAAATTTTCCTCATGTTCTTGTAGCCATCTGTTAAGATTACGAATCATATTTTCTTTTTCAACTTGCCTGGAGGCATCCTTGCTCTTGCGATCAAGTTTATTCATAGTTTCAGTCAATTTATCTTGCTCTCGCTTCCAATCCCACGAGGGGTCACTTGATACCTCTACTACTGATAAGTACCATCTCCTCATAGTTTCAGGAGATTTATAAGGATTGGGTTTTATAAATGTAAAAGGACCTATACCAGCATCAGGAAAGTATAATTCTACTTTCATTGACTGCTTGCGATTATTATTAGCATAGGCTGTAAAGGAAATATGATAATTTCCACCTACATCTCCACCATTATCAAAGCCTCCCCTCGCAGAACCCGGTAAAAGCGTCACTGACTTTATATATTGCCCTTGACTGTCTATGTCTGCAATAATTTCGCTTTTGATAGAATCCGCATGATCATGAATAAACTTACCAGTGTTCCCAATCGGTATCCTAATTAACAAATATGACAAACCAACAATAATAAAGGGAACGGAAATCGCAAGGAATATCCACTTGTTCGATTTTAACATAATATCTCCTGATGCTCATTAAAAATCAGTTATAAAACAGCTTTTATAGTGCTTTATCTTTCAACTCGACGATTACTTTTTTCAATTTCATTCATTGATTATCCTCCCGTTGTTTAAATATAGTTAAATCTATTTGAACAGCCTCATCCTTAGATTCCATTAGTATTGAAATTCCATAGATTGTTCCACTAGAGTACCTTACTCTGATTCTACAGGTTGTATCCTCTGGTAAATCGTACTTATTTTTAAGATATTTATAGAGGTCAGAATGATTTTCTGGTTCATAGATAATATCACGAAGCTCTGTTTCTGCACTCTTAAAGGTTTCTTTTATATTCAAGGAAGCGAAATAATCTCTTTGTACTACCAAATTAAGAATTTCTTCATCATATAAAGGAGTTACCTCCGACCCATAATTTAACTTCCCATTAGAGTAAGTAACAGGAACTGTTTCTTTATTATCCCCAATTTTTATTGTATAGTCACCCTTAATGTCAGATTGGCTAGTATCTAAGAATACTTTATAATTCTTTACTACGTTTCCACTCTCTATATAAATACTATTTTTGTAAAGCTTTAATCCATTAAACTCCTTCTTGTCTTGCTCTAAAAATTTAAATATAGGTTCAAACGTTTTTTCAAATTCGTACTGTTCTTTTGTTCTGTTTTTTGGAATAGTTTCTCCGCCTGAACCACATCCATTTAGCGCAAAAAGGGTTAAAATCATTAACATTACACTAACAACCCAAAATAAGCGTTTATTTTCCTTCATCTCTTTCTCCTATACATTCTATGCCTATTATAACATAAAAGAGAGCGTTTCCGCTCTCTTTGTCACTCTGGTACTTCTACCTTCAAGCTCATATCTGTATTCTGTAATGTCTTCTGAACCGCAGCGAGAAAGGCTAGTCCATTATCAGACGGAGAATACTGGAATGTGATATGGATGACTTTTTTGTCAAAGCTATCGCCATATCGCTCCACGTACTGCTTACTTTCGAGGAAGTAGATATAGTTGTTGAGTTTTTCTTGAAGCTTCAACAAATGCTCCTCTTCCAGAGATTCTATCCATTTATTTTCATCAATTAACAACAACTCTAGATGGTCATCAGAGACACCCATAGCATCGATACTTGTAACGTCTAGTTCAATTTTCTCATCTGTTTTAATGAAACCTACTACCTCTGGTGGATTGTAGTATTTTTCCTTGAATTCCTTAAGAATCTTCTCTACCTTTTCTTCATCACACTGTCTGTATAATGGACTACGGTCTAATACATTACAGAGTCTTTCATAGGTATAAGTACGTTTCTGTTCATCTGATAATTTTGAAATGCTTTCTATAATATTTCTTACTAACTCATCTGTTTCAATAACAAAGGGAAGGCTTGTATATCTTCTTAAACGACTGCCTTGCATAGAAATATAATCAGTTACCTTATCTAATTTGACTAGGTCAACCGATAAGCTAAAATCTTTCAAGATTTCAAAGGTTCTGCGCGCTATATCCTTATCACCTTCCACATACAAAGGGTATAAGCAATATTCCATTAATACTCCAATATCTGTACTATCCACTTCATAAGAATCTCGTTGTCGAAAACGATACTTAGCTTTTGTCCCTAGAAAAACTTCAGCTTCTTTCCCTTCCTTCATTATTTCACGATAGTCTTTTACAAAATTTTGATAGTTTTCTTTATTTTTCAATTTATATGTCTGCATTTAGTTACTCCATTGGTTAATTCTAAAAATTCCTTCAATTTGCTCAATTTTATTAGTGCCTGGTTCATAGACGCGTGGATTTTTGATTTCATAATAGCCTTGACGTTCAATCGCAGATAGAAAATCATCGTAAGAATGCCCCTTTGTGTCAATCGTTGGCATAAGTAGTTCGCTATTTAGAAATGCTAAATAATCTTTTTATAAATATAGTCTCATTATACCACAAAAAGAGAGCGTTTCTGCTCCCTTTTTTACTCTGGCAATTCTACCTTCAAGATCATATCCGTCGGTTGCAATACCTGCTGAACAGCTGCGAGGAAGGCTAAGCCATTATCCGATGAGGAATACTGGAATGTGATATGGATGACTTTTTTGTCAAATTGATCACCATATCGCTCCACATACTGCTTACTTTCGAGGAAGTGAATGTAATTATTCATTTTTTCTTGCAGAATTTCCAGATGGACTGCTTCTATCTCTTCCTCCCAGCCAACTGGATCAACTAGAAGAAGTTCCAAATGATTATCAACAATACCAATAGCGTCAAGTTCGCTAGGTTCCAGTTCCGAAACAATGGCTTTGGTAACAATTTGTCTAAATTCCTCTGCTGTAAAAAGACGACGAGTATTTCCTGGGTTTTTTAAAATAAAAGAAGGATGATTTTCGATGAAGAGCTTACCAGACTCATCTTGTGTATACTGTTTTTTTGATTTCCAAAAACCATATTGCGCATAAGTCATCAATTCTTTGCCAGTATGCTCTCCCGACATATAACTATCTGCAGCTTCTTTGGGGATTTCTTGAACTACTTCTGGCATGGTAATATTAAAAGTTGGATAACGCAAGAAATACTTATCACCATCTTGACAAATTTCCAACATATCTTTTTGACTTACATAAATTGATTCCATTCTTATCTCCTTTGTCTTTTACCAAATGTCTATATTTATTCCCTATTTTGAGGCTGTTTATATGAAGTCATCCTCTTTACCATAAAGGCCAGCGCCCCGTTTCAGCATAAATCATGACTTCGTATGCTCCCCTAGAAGATTCAAATGCTCTATCCATCAGTTCTTTAGTAATAGGATAGCGAACTTCTGGCCCCATGGCTCCTCCAACTTCTTTAAAGAAGCTAATTTCGTAATAACCATCTGTCTCATATACAATAAATCCATTGCCTCTATGTACAATCGTATCCGATTGATTACAATCTTCTAACTCATCTGCTTTAGGCCAACGATGATGTTCACAATAAAACATTACTTCTAAAGAATCTTTTTCTGATTTTGAAACACGTTCTGCTAATTCCTGGCTAATGGGAAAGTTAAGCACTTCTTTCCCTCTACTCCACAGAATCTCATAATCCTTATTGTTTTTTAATACCGTACAATTTTTGTATTGCAGCATTTCTATTGTCATATACATCGACTTTCTTTACTTTTTTAATTCTTCTCTTTCATAGGCAAAAAAGATCTAGTTGGTGCGAGCATTTCTTATCAAGCTCCCCATGATCTTCTTTCGCTTGTGCAAATTATTGGCTAAACACAAATAGACAATAAACAAAAGCATCGAGTGGAAAAATAATGGCAAAAAACTAGGATATAACAGGAAGACGACTAAAGATACTAACAAACTAATAAAGCTACCACGAATTACAGAAGAAACAACAGCTCCACTTTTCTTTACTACCTCTAGGAATTCTAAGAACTCCAAATCTGTAAATAAAGCAGGATACAAATCCAAATCTTTCTTAAAATGGACATCTAGCAATTTCCCGAAAAGTAAGGAAAGACAAGAGAATAAAATCAAATAAATATACTTGTGAGCAGGTATACTAAAGATTGTCAATCCATTCAGAAATCTGATAAAAGGAAGAACGAGCAATACCAGAGACAAAATAACGTACTGTTGACTCTTAAAAGATCTTTCTGGAATCGAAAAAAACAATTTCTTTGTCTTTAAGTCATAGTAAACTAATTTGTTCTTAAACTCTCCTAGATGAACTAGTCCAGTATAATGTTTATTCTTTTCTATCATTTCCACTCCCTTTCTAACCATAATCAAATGATATAAGCTTTTTCATAGCTTCAGTGAACTGGATTAGAGCTCTCTAATATCTGGAATTCAGTTTCATTATATATCTCTTTTACTTGAGTAGCGATACATAATCATCTGGAAGTTTGCCTCTCCAGTCAATCCACATTTGCACAGCAATTGGAATTAATCTTTCAAGCTCTTCCTGAGTAAATAACTCTCTAGTTTCAGGTAAATCAATTAATGATGTCGGACTCTCTTCTATAAATCGTTTCTCACTAGCTTTCTTTTCTTCTTCCGTCGGTGGCCAACAATCGTTTTGAACCTTCCAAGATATTTCAAGTAGAGTCCGTTCTCCACTCTCTAGTAAGGTAAATAATTCTTGTGGTAATTCATAGACAACTAACCAAGAAGCTACGGTTCCCTCTTCTGAAACTAAATAATACTTGTTATCATTTCTCCAGATGGATTTTCCGTAACCTTTTACTTCTTCGAATTGGATAACATCTTCCCATTGTAGTTTTGTTGGTTTCATTTTATACCTTCCTTACTTAAGTGGTGATACATAATCATCTGGAAATTTGCCTTCAGATTCGATCCAAATCGTCTCTGCAATAGGCATTAACTCTTTTAATTCTTCTTGTGTAAAAAGTAATTGATTTTTCGGATTAGCTATCAGTATCTTTGGTCGTTCTTTGGCTCTTCCTCTTTTTATTTTATTGATTTCTTCTTCCATCGGTGGCCAACGATCGTGCTTAATCTTCCAAGATATTTCGAGTAGCGATCTCTCTCCACTTTCTAATAAGGCAAACAGCTCATTTGGTAATTTATAAACTACACGCTGAGGGGCAATTCCTCCCTCCTCATCAACATAATAAAGATGATTACCATCTCTCCAGATATGCTGACCGTAACCTTTTACCTCTTCAAATTGGATAACATCTTCCCATTGTAGTTTTGTTGGTTTCATTTGTATTTTCCCTTTTCTTATAACCCTTTCAGACTAAACTAGTAGAGCACTCATAATCTTTTTTATTTGGTATTCCAACATGATAGAACTACCTTAAAAATCAATGTTAACGTTTCCCATTATTATACCATACAAGCGCTTGATATGAGGGGTTTGCTAGTTAAAAACTAACAAAAAAACACTAGCTATCCAGTGTTTTGTTTCTAGTTTACTGCCCCCTGCAGGAATCGAACCTGCAACTACTCCTTAGGAGGGAGTTGTTATATCCATTGAACTAAGGGAGCTAGAGAAAAACCCTGCTGGGTGAGCAGAGTTTTTTAGTCGAATTAACGACGGATTTCTTTGATACGAGCTGCTTTACCTTGAAGAGCACGCAAGTAGTACAATTTCGCACGACGTACTTTACCGTAACGAACAACTTCGATCTTTTCAACACGTGGAGTGTGGATTGGGAAGATACGCTCAACACCTACACCGTTAGAGATTTTACGAACTGTGTAGTTTTCTGAGATGCCTGCACCTTTACGTGCAATAACAACACCTTCAAAAATCTGGATACGTTCACGGTTACCTTCGACAACTTTCGCGTGTACACGAACAGTGTCACCAGGACGGAATGATGGGATATCTGTACGAAGTTGACCTTCAGTCAAGCTTTGGATTAATGGATTCATTTTATTCTCCTATCTTTGTCAATCTTGAGGAACCTTCCTCAGCGGATAAACTGTATTTTTGTGCGTCCATTACACACAAGATACAGTTTACCAAATTTCCACCTAAAAGTAAAGAAATTTATAGCAGAATTCCTAAAAAAATCGCTAGAAAACCGCCTATATAAGTTAAGAGAAAATAGCTATAAAATACCTTCTTGTCACTGATTAGTCTTTGTAGCTCGTCATTCAAGGTTGAAAAGGTCGTTAACCCTCCACAAAAACCTGTCGCTAGGATGGCATAGATTTCCTTGGACTCCACATGATTGTAGAGTAGGCCGATCAAAAAACAACCTAAAAGATTGGCTATAAGCGTTCCGAGGGGCAATTTAGAAGCTTGATTATAGCGGGAAAAGAAATACCGCACCAGGGCTCCGAACCCGCAGGCGATTGCAAGATAAACGATTACCATTTCTTCCTCCCTAGAACATAAGCCAAGAGTAGACCTCCTCCAATACTCAAAAGCAGATAGATGATTAAGCTAAGATAACGCCCGGTATCAAGCAGTTTTACTGCATCAAGCATTAGGCTAGAAAAGGTTGTCAGGCCACCGCAAAAACCCGTCCCCAGCGCCAAAATTAAGCCTTTACTAGTTCCCTTATGGGCCAGATAGCCTTTTACCAGATAGACCAGGCAGAATATTCCCAGATAGTTGACAAGGAGGGTACCCCAAGGAAAGTCGGGACTGGCTGGTAACCAAGTAGAAACCAGGTAGCGGACAAGGCCTCCCAACATAGCAGCCAGAAAAATCCCGAGCGGATAAAATTGTTCTTTTTTCATTTGATGTTTTGATCCTGATAATCACGCGAACGTTTGAGAATGTCTGAAAAAGTCGCAACAATGGTCTCCTGGTAGCGCTTATCTTCTACTCGATTTTTGACCTTTTCAAAAATGATTTCTTCTCGCTTGGAATCTAAAATAGGTTTTCCTGAGGCTTTCTTATAGGCAACTACTCCCTCAACCAAATGCATCCGTTCTTCTAGGAGCTTGACGATTTGATCGTCAATTTGATCAATTTCTTGCCGAATAATATCTAAGTTCATACAGTCTCCTCCTTTATTTGAATTATTGTATCAAAAAGCCTCTAAATAGGCTAGTAAAATCCCAAAAAACTAATAAAAAAACGCACTGACTTCTTCCAGTCAGCGCAGTTTGATTCTTATCCTACTTTTGCAGCCAATTCTTCTGCGAATTGTTCCAAACGTTCGATGTCTTCTTCTTCGGCAGAGAGGTCCACTTTAACACACTCTGAACCTTTTTCAGCTCCTGTCGCTACAAATACACGATCAAAGTCATCAACAGCCTTACAGAATTCGTCGTAGAAGGTATCTCCTGAACCGACCACTCCGTAGATTTTGCCATTCAAGTTGAGATCAGCTAGGTCTTCGTAGAAGTCCATCATCTCATCTGGCAATTCTCCATCTCCGTAAGTGTAAGTCGCAACAATTGCGATATCCGCTTCCAAGAAGTCTGAAGCGTCAACAGTCGTACATTCATCAACATCGACATCCAAGCCCAAGTCACGCAATTTATCTGCTACAATATCTGCAATTTCTTCGGTATTACCGGTCATACTGGCAAATACAATTTTTGCTAATGCCATATCGTCCTCCTCAATTTATCTTTCTCCATTATATCATATCTTTTTCATTTTAAAAATAAAAATTCTTGTGCTACAATGAAATGAGAAAGAATTGAGGTTACTTATGGAAATTTGCCAGCAAATTTTAGAGAAAATCAAAGAATACGATACCATTATCATTCATCGTCATATGAAACCAGATCCAGATGCCTTAGGGAGTCAGGTAGGTTTAAAAGCTCTTCTCACACACCATTTTCCAGAAAAGACCATCAAAGCAGTCGGTTATAACGAACCAACTCTAACCTGGATGGCGGAAATGGATACTGTCCAAGACAATGACTACCAAGGAGCTCTTGCTATTATTTGTGATACAGCGAATCGCCCTCGTATCGATGATAAACGCTACGAACAAGCTAATTTCACCATCAAAATCGATCACCATCCAAATGATGACATCTATGGTGACCTATCTTGGGTGGATACAAGTTCAAGCAGCGCCAGTGAGATGATTGCATTATTTGCTCAAGAAAATCAGCTAACTTTGTCTAGTGAAGCGGCACGACTTCTCTATGCAGGAATTGTCGGGGACACAGGGCGTTTTCTCTACCCTTCAACCAGTGCCCGTACCTTTAGAATAGCTGGCCAGCTCCGAGAAATTGATTTTGACTTTGCTGGACTGTCTCGTCAAATGGATACCATGAGCTTCAAGATTGCAAAACTGCAAGGGTATGTCTATGATCATTTAGAAGTTGATGAGAATGGAGCTGCACGCGTTCTACTTACTCAAGACACCTTGGAAAAATATAAGGTTACGGATGCTGAAACAGCTGCAATTGTCGGAGCACCTGGCCGAATTGATACTGTTAAGGCTTGGGCTATCTTTGTTGAACAAGCTGATGGTCACTTCCGTGTGCGTATGCGCAGTAAAATCACTCCTATCAATGAGATTGCCAAACGACACGACGGAGGAGGGCATCCATTAGCCAGTGGCGCCAATTCCTATAGTCTAGAAGAAAACGAACAAATATACAAAGAACTAAAAGAGGCCCTACAGATGCACCAAGGCTAAGAAAGAATTTTCTTGGCCTTTTATATGCTAGATTCTTAAAATATACGGTTTCTTTGTACCTCAGTTTATGGTATAATAAATCAAACTGAATAAAAGGAGACATAATAATGGAAAAAAATCGTTTGTATATTCTCATTTCTGCTGGAGTAGCCATCCTTGGTTCACTCTTGCCATGGGCTAGTTTAAATGCAGGTTCTTTTGGGTCCTATAGTGTGAATGGTTATCAAGGAGATGGGTGGTTTGTCATTATCGCAGCTATTGTGTCTATTGTTCTTGCGTGCTTGAATAACATGAATAAAGCAATGCCTAAAGGGTTCTCAATTGGTGTCATTGTTGCGGGTGCAATTGCAACTCTCGTCACACTAAATAGTCTCTTTAATGTAAATAAATACATGTCTAACTTTGGTGGATACGGCATTTCAATCGGCTTTGGTTTGATTTTGGCTATTCTTGCTAGCATTGCACTTGTTGTAACTGGTCTCTTGGCAATGTCAGGTGGTAAAATTACAAAAGAGTCATTTACTGAATTAGCTGAGTCTGGTAAAGATTTTGCTCAAACTGTCGGACGTGTAACAAGCTCTACCGTTAAAACTGCAGTCGAAGAAATCAAAAAAGAATCTCAAGAACGTAAAAAAGAAGAAACTACTGCTGAGAAAACAGAGACTGCTAAAGAGGAAACCGAGCAAACAGAAGAAGCTAAGGAACCAGCTAATGTGGAGGCTGAATCAGTAGCAGAAAACGCAGAACCAGTAAAAGAAGAAACTACTGAATCTGAAACAAAAACAGAAGCTGAGCCAGTAGCCGAACCAACAGAAACAGAGGCTGAAGCTGAAACTGTAACAGAATCAACGGAAACAGAACCTACTGAAACTGAAAAAGAGGCTAAATCAGCAGAAGAAAACGCAGAACCAGTAAAAGAAACAGAAGTAAAAAATCAACAAGAAGAAAAAGCTCCAAATCAAGAGAATTAATCATTCTTCTACCCTCACTCCAGTAAACACTGGAGTGATTTTTTATCAAGATTTTTAATAAAATCAGGGAAAAGACTTGCCAAACTTATCAGAATCTGATAGACTAGTATGGTAACAATCTATGGCTCGCAAAGAGACCATGGCAGAAAGGAAATATTGCAAAATGAAAAAAGATATCCATCCAGAATATCGCCCAGTTGTCTTCATGGACACAACTACTGGTTACAAATTCCTTAGCGGTTCAACAAAACGCTCTAACGAAACTGTTGAGTTCGAAGGCGAAACTTACCCATTGATCCGTGTGGAAATTTCATCAGACTCACACCCATTCTACACTGGACGTCAAAAGTTCACTCAAGCAGATGGACGAGTGGATCGTTTCAACAAAAAATACGGTCTCAAATAATGATAAAAAAGAACAGTTACCACTGTTCTTTTTTTGTACTTCTTTTTATGAACCAATCACTACTACTTTCTATTTGTCAACCTTCACGCTGACACTATATTGATTTCAAACGAGGTTAAAAAATATCGAAAAGAAGCTTGATATTTAGAATGGTCAAGATGATTGAAACTGCGTAACCTAGGATTGTGTTCCACTTGGCATTGGTGAATTCTCCCATCAGTGACTTCTTAGAGGTCAGATAGATTAAGGGGAAGATTGAAAACGGAAGAGCGATTGACAGAAAGACCTGTGAATAGACCAATAACTGATCCAAGGTTTTTTCTTGATGTCCAAACAAAACGGCAACAATGATCACAGGTAGTAAGGCAAAAATACGGGTACCGATACGGATAATCCACTGAGGCAATTTCAGATGCAAAAATCCTTCCATGACAATCTGTCCTGTCAAAGTACCTGTAATGGTCGAATTTTGACCACTTGCTAAAAGGGCTAAAGCAAACAAAGTTGACAGAGTTGAGCTAGCTATCGCTCCTGCTATTGTCGAATCCTGTAAAGCATTGTACATTTGGGAGAATGCCGAAATTTCAGATGAATGACCAAAAAAGAGAGATGCCCCTAAAATAAGAAGCAAGGAATTGACAATAAAGGCTAGGGACAACTGAAGATTTGAATCCCAGGTCATAAAACGCACGGCTTTTCGAACATCCTTCTTATCTTTGTGATTGATTTTTCTTGTTTGCGATAATGATGAATGAAGATAGAGATTATGGGGCATGACTGTCGCACCTACAATTCCTAGAGCCAAGGTTAATTGGCTTTCATGACCTGGTAACGGTGTTTCAAATAAAGTTGAAGTCGGTAAATAACCACCAAAGATACCCTGAATACTTGGATTGGATAAAGCTACCAGATAGGTAAAGATGGCTAATATGGTTAAAATAAGGGTCGTAACAATGGCTTCAATTTTTTTGAAGCCAAATTTCATCAACAACAACAAAAGAAATACATCTAAAACGGTTAAGAGGATAGCGACCATAATTGGTATTTTAAATAAAAGATTTAAGGCAATCGCTGAGCCTAGAACCTCGGCTAAGTCGGTCGCCATTAAAGCTAATTCTAAAATCACCCACAAACTATAGCGAAGCCATTTGGGAGCATGATGAGCTGTTGCCTGTGCTAGGTCCATCCTAGTCACGATACCGAGCTTTCCAGCCATCTGTTGTAACTGCATAGCAATGATGGATGAAATCAAAATAACAAATAAGAGACTATATTTGTAGGAAGCACCACCAACCACACTGGTAATCCAGTTTCCAGGATCCATATAACCAACTGCTACAAGGGCTCCAGGTCCTAAAAATGCTTTTAGATTTTGCCAAAAATGATTGTTATTGGGAGTTTCAATAGATTGATTGATCTCAGAAAGAGAGACTTTTTTGTAAGAAGACATCGGAATTTTACACTTTCTAATCTGTCTTTACCTATTTTCTTAATGGGATTTTTGAAAATATCATGAAAATAGTTTTCTATTTCCAATTCTTCCTTATTATATCACAATTTAGAATGATTCTTAAGGAAAGAATGATAGTTCAAATAAGCAATATCGGTATTGCAAAAGCCAGCGTTTTCTGACGCTGGCTTTAAAACTGTGAAAATTCTTTCTCAACTAGATTGCTTCTGTGACAAAACTACGGCTTTCTAGCACCTTGAGCATGGCATTAGCTGTATCTAGAGCTGTAAAGAGTGGTACACCGTGTTCAATGGCTGAACGACGGATTTGCTCACCATCTTCGTCAGCAGTTCGTTTGGTTCCGACAGTATTAATGATCGCTTGAATTTTCCCTTTGCGGACAAAGCTTGGGATATCTTGTTCATCGTCACCAATCTTACCAACAGGTTGAGCTTGAAGTCCATGACTAGCAAAGAAGGCTGCTGTCCCTTCTGTCGCAAGGATACCATAACCGATATTTTGGAAACGACGAGCCAAGTCCAAGGCTTCATCTTTGGCATCATCAGCGATGGTAAAGACCACATTCCCAAAGGTTGGCAAGTGTAGGTAAGAAGCTTCAAAAGCCTTGTAGAGAGCTTTTTCCAAAGTAGTATCAGAACCCATAACTTCCCCTGTTGACTTCATTTCAGGACCGAGCAAGCTATCTACCTTAGCTAGTTTCGTAAAGGAGAAGACTGGTGCTTTGATATGAACGCGAGTACTTTCAGGATAAAGTCCATCTTGGTAGCCAAGTTCTTCAAGACTTTGCCCAAGAATGAGCTTAGTCGCTACCTGAGCCATAGGGATATTGGTTACTTTTGAAAGGAATGGAACTGTACGGCTGGCACGTGGATTAACCTCAATAACGTAGACTTTTTCATTCTTGATAACAAACTGGATGTTCATCATGCCAAGGCAGTTAAGACCGATTGCTAGGCGTTTGGTGTAGTCTGCGATGGTTTCCTGAACCTTTTGCGACAAGGTTTGTGGTGGGTAAACGGCCATTGAGTCACCTGAGTGGACACCAGCACGTTCGATATGCTCCATGATACCAGGGATGAGAACATTTTCTCCGTCTGAGATGGCATCAACTTCACACTCCTGACCAACGATGTAAGAGTCCACAAGGACTGGGTGGTCTGGACTGGCCTTAACAGCGGTACGCATGTAAGAACGGAGGTCTTCTTCATTTTCAACGATTTCCATGGCACGTCCCCCCAAGACATAAGATGGGCGAACAAGGACTGGGAAACCAATCTTGCGAGCTGCAAGCACGGCTTCTTCTTCATTGGTAGCCGTTTGTCCTGGTGGCTGTGGAATATCCAAGTCTTTAAGGGCTTGCTCGAAGAGGTCGCGGTCTTCGGCACGATCCAAGTCAGCTACTTGGGTACCAAGAATGGTCACACCTGCTTTTGCCAAAGGCTCTGCAAGGTTGATAGCTGTTTGACCACCAAACTGAACGATAACGCCTTTTGGTTGCTCCAAATCGATAACATTCATGACATCTTCGAATGTCAATGGTTCAAAGTAGAGCTTGTCAGATACCGAGAAGTCTGTTGAAACGGTCTCTGGGTTTGAATTCATGATGATGGCTTCATAACCAGCAGCCTGAATAGCCTTAACAGAGTGAACAGTTGCGTAGTCAAACTCAACCCCTTGACCGATACGGATTGGACCTGAACCTAGGACAAGTACAGATTCCTTATCAGACTTGATAGACTCATTTTCCCAACCATAGGTTGAATAGAAGTATGGTGTTTCAGAGTCAAACTCTGCCGCACAGGTATCGACCATCTTATAAACTGGGACAATCTTGTTTTCCAAACGAAGTTGGCGAACTTGGTCAGCTGTCGTTTCCCAAAGCTCCGCAATCTTACGGTCTGAAAATCCATTGAGTTTAGCTGTTTTCAATACTTCTAGATCTTGTGGATGGGCACCTAATTCTTGCTCAATTTCAAAGATGTGCAAGAGTTTATCAAGATAAAAGATATCAATTTTCGTAAGCTCAGCGATTTCTTCTGGCGTGTAACCACGGCGAATTGCCTCCGATACGTAGAAGAGACGGTCATCTTGGGCTTTCACAACCTTTTCAATCAAAGCATCATCCGAAACAGTTGCTAGTTCAGGCATTTCATTGTGGTGAACCCCAATTTCAAGAGAGCGACATGCCTTGAGAAGTGACTCCTCAATGTTACGACCAATGGCCATGACTTCCCCAGTCGCTTTCATCTGGGTACCAAGACGACGCTCACCTTTTTCAAACTTGTCAAATGGAAAACGTGGGATCTTTGCAACGACGTAGTCAAGGGCTGGCTCAAACATGGCATAGGTTGAACCTGTAACTGGGTTGATGACCTCATCCAAAGTCAAACCAACGGCAATCTTGGCAGCCAATTTGGCAATCGGATAACCCGTCGCCTTAGAAGCAAGGGCTGACGAACGCGATACACGAGGGTTTACTTCGATAACATAGTACTTGAAGCTATGCGGATCAAGGGCCAGCTGAACGTTACATCCACCTTCAATTTTGAGGGCACGAATGATGCTTAAGCTCGCATCGCGTAGCATTTGGTTTTCATAGTCTGACATGGTTTGCGCAGGAGCAAATACGATAGAATCCCCTGTGTGAATCCCCACTGGGTCAAAGTTTTCCATGTTACAAACAACGAGGGCATTGTCAGCTGAATCGCGCATGACTTCGTACTCGATTTCCTTGAAACCAGCAATGGAACGCTCAATCAAACACTGGGTAACAGGTGACAGTTTCAACCCATTTTCAGCAATTTCACGTAGTTCTTCCTCATTGGCACACATACCACCACCAGTACCACCAAGTGTGAAAGCTGGACGAACGATAACTGGGTAGCCGATTGATGTCGCAAAGGAAACAGCTTCTTCCACTGTGTTGACAATTTCAGATTCAGGAATCGGCTGCTCAAGCTCTTCCATCAATTGTTTAAAGAGGTCACGGTCCTCCGCTTGGTCGATGGCAGACAATTTAGTCCCCAGAAGTTCGACACCAAGCTCATCAAGAATACCGTTTTTAGACAATTCCATGGCCATATTAAGCCCTGTTTGACCACCAAGAGTTGGAAGCAAGGCATCTGGACGTTCCTTACGGAGAATACGTGTCACAAACTCGAGTGTAATCGGTTCGATGTAGACCTTATCCGCAATCTCCTTATCCGTCATGATGGTTGCAGGGTTTGAGTTAACCAAAACAACCTCATAACCTTCCTCTTTCAACGACAAGCAAGCCTGGGTCCCAGCGTAGTCAAACTCAGCAGCCTGACCAATAATAATCGGACCAGAACCAATCACCATAATTTTTTGAATATCAGTACGTTTAGGCATTTATAAGATATTAAGGGCGTCAAGCGGACAAAGCTAAAATAGGAGTTATGACGAAGAACTGTCAGTTCTAGGAATAACTATCTTTTTAGCACCGTCCGTAGCCCGTATTCAGTTCAGCAAATACGGACCACCCTTCTCCTTTCTATTCGGCAACTCTCAGGTTGCCATTAAATAAATTCTCCGACGATTTTTTAGAGAAACGATATTTTTCGATAAAAAATCTAGTGCAGGGAGTTTTTAGTTCGCCCGATAGCGACTAAAAAACGACCTGACTTTCTATCGTCGCCTCACAGAGCGACATTAAATAAGATACAAAGGACGAATAGAAAGCGATTGAATTTTAGGAAACCAAGGAAGTATTGACAATCCAAGTTGGTTTCTCTAAATTCCGAGCTTTCCGTCCGTGTTCAGTTAAATAAATTCTCCGACGAGCTTTTACTCGTTCTTAGTTTGCTTGTTTAAAAGCTTCCATCATCTCGATAAATTCATCAAATAGGTAACTTGCGTCGTGTGGACCAGGAGCTGCATCTGGGTGGAATTGTACAGAAAAACCTGGTTGGTATCTGTGGCGAACTCCTTCAACTGACTTGTCATTGATTTCTTCGTGGGTAATGATCAAATGCTCTGGCAAGTCCTCACGGCTGACTGCATAACCATGGTTTTGGCTGGTAAAGTCTACGCGTCCTGTTGCAATCTCACGTACCGCGTGGTTAAATCCACGGTGACCAAACTTCATCTTATATGTCTTAGCCCCGTTTGCCATGGCAAAGAGTTGGTGTCCCATACAAATTCCGAAGATTGGAATTTTTCCTTGCACACCACGAATCATGTCCAGTGCTTCTGGAACGTCTTCTGGGTTACCTGGGCCATTTGACAACATAACTCCATCAGGATTGAGGTGGAGAATTTCTTCTGCTGTTGTTGAATAAGGAACAACCGTAACGTTACAGTTGCGCTTAGAAAGTTCACGTAGGATTGAGTGCTTGAGCCCAAAGTCTACTAAGACCACACTCAAACCAACTCCAGGAGCTGGGTAGGAAGTTTTAGTAGAAACCTGCTTGATATTGTCTGTCGGCAAGACTGTTGCTTGGAGCTGATCCGTCACATGGTCCATGCTGTCCCCAACGTGGGTCAAGGTTGCACGCATAGTACCGTGCTTACGGATAATCTTGGTAAGGGCACGCGTATCAATCCCTGAAATACCTGGAATTTTCTTAGCTTTCAAAAATTCATCTAAGGTCATTTGATTCCGCCAGTTGCTAGCTCTACGTGCCTCTTCAAAAACAACGACTCCCTTACAAGTTGGAATGATGGATTCGTAATCATCACGGTTAATTCCATAATTTCCCACCAAAGGATAAGTGAAGGTCAAGATTTGTCCATTATAAGACTGATCTGTAATGGATTCTTGGTAACCAGTCATCCCTGTGTTAAAGACGATTTCGCCTGTTACATCAATGTCTGCTCCGAAGGCCTTGCCTTCAAAAACTGTGCCATCTTCTAATACTAGAAGTCTTTTTGTCATATTTTCACCTCTCGTGGACGCTCTCTGGCGTCTTTTAACGTCTTGTGTTTTAGTTGGCATTTCTACTCGCCAATACGGATTCTAAGATTGCCATCCGAACAAAGACACCATTGGTCATTTGTTGGACAATGCGTGATTTTGGCGCTTCAACCAAGTGGTCAGCAATTTCCACATCTCGATTCACTGGGGCCGGATGCATAATGATTGCTGTTTCTTTTAAGCGATTATAGCGTTCTTGGTTCAAACCGTGTTGAGCATGGTAGTCTTCTTTTGAAAAGACCGCTCCACTTTCGTGGCGTTCATGTTGAACTCGGAGTAACATCAAAACATCCACCTGATCAACAATCTCATCAATAGTTACAAACTGTCCATAGTCCGCAAACTCTTGACTTCTCCATTCCTCAGGTCCTGCAAAGAACAGTTCAGCTCCCAAGCGTTTCAAAATCTGCATATTTGATTTGGCAACGCGTGAGTGGTCCAAGTCGCCTGCAATAGCAACCTTAAGACCCTCAAAGTGCCCAAATTCCTCATAAATAGTCATCAAATCAAGCAAGCTCTGGCTAGGATGTTGTCCCGAGCCATCACCACCATTGATAATAGAAGTTGTAATCGACGGACTCGCAATCAACTCTCTGTAATAGTCGACCTCTGGGTGGCGAATCACACAGACATCCACTCCTAGAGCAGATAGGGTCAAGATGGTATCATACAATGTCTCACCCTTATTGACCGAACTAGTCTTCACATCAAAGTCAAGTCGTTCCAGCCCCAGCTTAATCTCTGCCACTTCAAAGGACTTATGTGTCCGTGTAGAATCTTCAAAGAAGAGATTCGATACGATAGGTTTGTTCTCGTAGGGAAGTTGGGCTCCGTTTTTAAACTCGATTCCTCGTTTGATCAATTTCATCACTTGATCGACAGTGAGGTCTTCCATGGAAACCACATGGTTCAGTGCTTGTTGATTTTCTGACATGGCTACTCCTTCAGCTTTCTAAGCTTCTTCAGTAATCAGAACTCTGTCTTGGCCATCAAGTTCTGTCATCTCTACGATGATTTCTTCAGAACGGCTAGTTGGGATATTTTTCCCAACGTAATCTGGACGGATAGGCAATTCTCTATGTCCACGGTCAACTAGCACCGCAAGACTCACGCGCGCAGGACGACCATGGCCGACAATGTTATCAATAGCGGCGCGGATGGTACGGCCTGTATAGAGTACATCATCCACCAAGATAACTTCACGGTCTGTCACATCAACAGAAATCAAAGAAGTATCTTCTCCGCTTTTAACATCATCACGGAAAGGCTTGGTGTCCAGTTCCACAACAGGAACAGTGATATTTTCCAACTGCTCCAAGCGTTCTTTGATACGATGAGCGATGAAAACACCACGCGTTTTTATCCCAGCTAGGATAATTTTATTCAAATCCTTATTGCGCTCGATAATCTCATAAGTAATTCGCGTAATCGCTCGTTTGACAGTCAATTCGTCTACAACTTCTTTTGTCTTCATGACAAACCTCCAAAAAGAAAAGTCTCCTTCTACAAGGAGACTTGAAATGTATAGCCAAGCGAGCCCTACTATAAACAGTATAGACTTCACCCTTCTACTTTATCGCGCTCCTTGCCTGCCTCACGGGACAGGTTTAAAGGACTATTTAGTTACCATTTACTATAGCACAAAGCACCCTTAAAATCAAGCAAAAACTTTTTCAGAGTCCCCTTAAACATTACTAAAATCATATAATTGGGGATAGTGGTCACATTCTGGATTTTTGGGATGGCAGATAGCTCGTCCAAAGTAAATCATGGCCTGGTGGGCAGCTAACCATTCTTCTGGTGGCAGAACGTCCATAACACGTTTTTCTACTTCAAGTGGCGTAGCTGATTTTTTAACGATATCGTGATGCTTACAGATACGCTCCACATGAGTATCGACTGCGAAGGCTGGGATTCCAAAGCCCACACTCATGACAACATTGGCTGTTTTACGACCAACACCAGCTAGACTTTCTAATTCCTCTCGAGTCTGAGGCACTTGACCATCAAAATCCTCTAGTAACTGTTGGGCACATTTTTTAAGGAATTTAGCCTTATTTCGATACAGTCCCAGACGAGAAATGTGTGAAGCAATTTCACTTTCAGTCGCGACAGACATGGCTTGTGGTGTCGGAAAGGCAGCGAAGAGACCTGGTGTGGCCTTATTTACCGCTGCATCTGTCGTCTGAGCTGACAACATCACCGCAACCAAGAGTTCAAAATGGTTGGTAAAATCAAGACTAGGCTTAGCATCTGGAAAGAGGGCAATAATTTCCTCTATGACATGACGGGCACGTTTCTTGGATAAAACCATCTACTCATCTCCATCAAATAGTCCTTGCAAGCCAGCAAATGGACTGTTTTCTTCTTTCTTGACTGCTTGTTGGGCTTGATATTCGTCTTCAGTCATAATTTGCCAGTCATTTCCTGACACAAAACCTTGGCCCGCCTCTTCTTCTGCCGTCAAGACCTTGATTGGGATATTGAGCAAGATATTATCTGCTACGCTCTCAGCAAGGTCGATTTCTCCATTTTCGATAGGCAAGACCAAATCATCATCTAGAACTTCCTGGTCCAGTTGGTTGGTCGCTCCTTCCATGAAGACCTCTGTGACTGGATAAGACTCAGCCAACTCAACTGGCTCCATACTGCGGCTGGAAGCAAGGACAATGGTATATGACAACTGATAATCTAAGAAATACAGACGGTCTTCGTACTGTACCTTCCCCACTGCAAGGATATCTTTGACATCTAAAATCTCTTGGTTCCGTTTACGCAAGTCTGCTGCCAGGTCTAAAGCTTGTTCAAAATGCAGGCCTTCAGGTTGCTTACGAATTTCTTGAATATTTAACTTCATATTTCCTCCATAAAGATGTACTCACTTGATTATACCATGAAAGGGCTATAAGTCAGCTTTCCAAACTTTGATATTAAAATCTCCTTTTTAACATATTTACTATGACAAACTTTCCTATTAGTGCTATACTATAGGCAAGAATACATCAGAGCAAGGAGGATGCTCATATGGAGGACAAAGCACTCATCACTGAAGCTTACCAACTCCTTTCCGAGTTAAATAAAAGCTACCAAAGCTGTAAACAAGGAACAGCTGATGATCTTCGACTGCAAGAGCTGCTGAACACCACTCTTAAGGAACTAAAAACAGCAGAAAAACTGGACAACAGTATCTTAATCGACCTTGAGAAATTTTACCAACGTACCAGTCTTCTTATTGGACTAGGGAGCCTAAAACTAAACGATCAAGCTCGTACTGCTTGGCGCAACTATGACAAGTTCCACTACGAACATGTCAAACACGTACTGACTCTCTATGGACCTGTTTTAGGATTTTAGAGATTGAAATTACTTGTTTTCTATTGACAAAATTTCCTGAAAGGTATAGGATAGAGGTACTAATACTCGGAGGTAAGGGAGACATGAACAACTAAGTCTATCAAATAAAGAATCTTTATTTAGTAGATCTTGTTTTTGTCTCTTTTTGTGTGCTCTTTTCATACTAGATTTTCTAGTATCTTCTCCTCATTGAAAATCAAAAAACTAGAAAGCTATGCTCCTCTTGGGTTGGGTTAGGTAGATTCAAGCTAGTTTGACGAGTTTTTCAACGAGGATAATAGGGTTTTGACAGTGACTTTGGGCTCTACTAGATAAAGTAGAGCTTTTTGTTATGCACTATGGACATTCTAGAAAGGGCAAGAATATGATAAAAATCAATCATCTAACTATCACGCAAAACAAAGATCTACGAGATCTTGTATCTGACCTAAGCATGACTATCCAAGACGGGGAAAAGGTTGCTATTATTGGTGAAGAAGGAAATGGTAAATCGACTTTACTACGAGCTTTAATGGGGGAAGCATTACCTGATTTTACTATCAAGGGCGACATCCAGTCTGATCTTCAATCACTGGCCTACATTCCTCAAAAACTCCCTGAAATCCTGAAAAATAGGACTCTACACGACTACTTCTTTTTGGATTCTGCTGATTTAGACTACAGTATTCTTTATCGTTTGGCGGAGGAATTGCACTTTGATAGCGACCGTTTTGCTAGCGACCAAGAAATTGGCAGTCTATCAGGGGGCGAAGCTTTGAAAATTCAACTCATCCATGAGTTGGCAAAACCTTTTGAGATTCTATTTTTAGATGAACCTTCAAATGACCTAGACCTTGAGACGGTTGATTGGCTAAAAGGTCAGATTCGAAAGATTAGGCAAACTGTTATTTTCATTTCCCATGATGAAGACTTTCTTTCTCATACGGCAGATACTATTGTCCACTTGCGGCTGGTCAAGCATCGGAAAGAAGCGGAAACGCTAGTCGAGCATTTAGACTATGATCGCTATAGTGAGCAGAGAAAGGCTAGTTTTGCAAGGCAAAGTCAGCAAGCTGCTAACGACCAGAGAGCCTATGACAAAACCATGGAAAAGCATCGTCGCGTCAAGCAAAATGTAGAAACTGTACTTCGAGCTACCAAAGACAGTACTGCCGGTCGCCTATTGGCTAAAAAGATGAAAACTGTTCTCTCTCAAGAAAAACGCTTTGAAAAGGAAGCTCAGTCCATGACCCAAAAACCACTTGAAGAGGAACAAATCCAACTTTTCTTTTCAGACATCCAACCATTACCGGCTTCTAAAGTCTTAATCCAACTGGAAAAAGAAAATTTATCCATTGGCGAGCGCATTTTAGTTCAGGGGATACAACTCACTGTCCGTGGCCAAGATAAAATCGGTATCATCGGGCCAAATGGTGTTGGGAAATCAACTCTGTTAGCCAAGTTGCAGCAACTACTAAGCGCCAAAAGAGAAATTTCACTTGGTTATATGCCACAAGATTACCATAAAAAACTGCAATTGAATTTATCTCCAGTAGCCTATCTCAGCAAAACTGGGGAAAAAGAAGAACTACAGAAAATCCAATCTCACCTAGCCAGTCTCAATTTCAGCTATCCAGAGATGCACCACCAAATTCGCTCCCTATCTGGTGGGCAACAAGGTAAACTCCTACTTTTAGATTTAGTGTTGCGCAAACCAAACTATCTCCTTCTGGATGAGCCCACACGAAACTTTTCTCCCACTTCTCAACCCGAAATCAGAAAACTCTTTGCCTCCTATCCCGGCGGTCTGATCACTGTTTCGCATGACAGACGCTTCTTAAAAGAGGTCTGTACGAGTATCTATCGTTTGACAGATCGTGGTTTGGAAGTTGTTGATTTACAAGATTTATAAATGTTGAACATAGCAAAAATCCAGAGACGATCTCTGGATTTTTTTTACATTTGTTTCAAGCGTTCGATTCGTTCTGAGATAGGCGGGTGGGTATAAAAGAGTTTTTGAAGTCCGCCACCTTTCTTCGGATCATTGATATAAAGAGCGCTGCTGGCATCGTCAACATGGTGATGCATCGGCTCGCTATCCTCCAACTTACGCAAGGCATTGATCATCCCTTGAGGATTGCGAGTCAGCTCCACACTAGATGCATCCGCCAAAAATTCCCTCTGACGGGAAATGGCTAGTTGCACCAAGGTTGCTGCGAGAGGTGCTAGAACAATGGCTAAGAGAGAGATAACAAGCATGATAATCTCCAAACCATTTCCATCACGATCATTATCACTCCGCCTGCGACCAGCGCCACCCCACCACATCATCCGTCCTGCCATACTAGACAGAAGGGTAATAGCACTGGCAAGGGCAACAGCAATGGTCGAAATGCGGATATCGTAGTTTCGGATATGACTGACCTCATGCCCCATAACAGCTTCCAGTTCCTCGCGATTCATGATAGCCAGAAGGCCCGAAGTGGCTGCGACAGCTGCATTCTGCGGATTCGAACCTGTTGCAAAGGCATTTAAAGATGAATCCTCAATGATGAAAACACGCGGCATGGGAATCTGAGCGACCATGGCCATATCTTCTACTACATGGTAGAGGTCTGGAGCTGTTTGCTCATCAACCTCACGCGCCCCATTCATAGACATGACAATCTCTGTCGATTGAAAGATCATGGTCAGAGCGTAGATAAGGCCGATAATCAAGGCAATAATCATGCCACCAAGACCTGAACGCATAAAGAGATAGCCAACCGCATAACCAACCAAGGCCAAGAGTAGGAAGAAAACCAGCAACAAAATCCAGGTTTTTCGTTTATTGCACGCAATTTGATCAAACAACATCTTAGTCACCTAAACCGCTAAAGTCAACTTTAGGAACTGCCTTTTCCTCTTCAGGTGTTTGAAGGAAGTCTGCAGCTTTAAAGCCAAATAGTCCTGCGATGATGTTACTTGGGAAGCTTTCAAGTTTTACATTGTAGTTGCTGACAACACTGTTGTAGAGTTGGCGTGAGTAAGAAATTTTATTTTCTGTATTGGTCAACTCTTCTTGCAATTTGATAAAGTTAGCACTAGCTTTCAAGTCTGGGTAATTCTCTGCTACTGCAAAGATACCAGAAATCTGGCGGGTAAGGGCATCACTGGCCTTCATAGCTTCAGCTGGTGAAGTTGCTGCGGCTACTTGTCTACGAAGTTCTGTTACTTTTTCCAAAGTAGAACCTTCATATTTCGCATAGCCTTTGACTGTTTCAATCAAGTTTGGGAGGAGATCATTACGACGCTTCAACTGAACATCTATCTGGCTCCAAGCCTCCTTGGTCTGCATACGATTTTTAACCAAACCGTTATAGCTAACAATCACAAAAATAACAATCAGAGCCAAAACTCCAAGAATAATCCAAGTCATAATCTTATTCCTTTCTGCTTTTAGATTACTACCAGTATATCAAATTTTTAATGAATATGGTAAAATAAGATGATACTAGAGAAGGAAACTACTATGAAACCAGAAACATTTTACAGCCTACTAGCTGAGCAAAATCTTCCACTTTCGGACCAGCAAAAGAACCAATTTGAACGCTATTTTGAGCTCTTGGTCGAGTGGAATGAAAAGATTAACCTGACCGCTATTACAGACAAAGAAGAAGTTTATCTCAAACATTTTTATGATTCGATTGCACCTATTCTGCAAGGCTTGATTTCAAATGAAACTATCAAACTTCTTGATATCGGAGCGGGGGCAGGATTTCCTAGTCTGCCCATGAAAATCCTCTATCCACAGTTAGATGTGACCATCATTGATTCGCTCAATAAGCGCATCAACTTCCTTCAACTTTTGGCTCAAGAGCTGGATTTGGATGGTGTTCACTTCTACCATGGACGGGCAGAAGACTTTGCTCAAGACAAGAACTTCCGTGCCCAGTTTGATGTGGTGACGGCTCGTGCGGTTGCCCGTATGCAGGTTTTGTCTGAACTGACCATTCCCTATCTTAAAGTCGGCGGAAAACTATTGGCACTCAAGGCCAGCAATGCCCCCGAGGAATTGCTAGAAGCCCAGAATGCCCTCAACCTCCTCTTCAGCAAGGTCGAAGACAATCTCAGCTACGCCCTACCAAATGGAGATCCGCGCTACATCACTGTGGTCGAAAAGAAAAAGGAAACACCTAACAAGTACCCAAGAAAGGCTGGCATGCCCAACAAACGCCCACTTTAAACAATGGTGCCCCCTTGTTTAAAATTCAGAAAACCATTTACAAAATCAACTTCGCTCTCACATTTCTAGGCTCGGGAAAAATTCGTTTACAAAACGGACCCCGCTCTCGTATTTCTGGGCTCGGGAAAAAATGATTTACAAAATCATTTTTTTCTGCTATACTATCACAAGCAAAGGTTTTTAATGTCATCCTGTGAGGTGACGAAGGCGCAGATTTATATAAATTTTTAAAAGATAGCTATTTTTTAAAAAGTCTTACTCTGAGGGCCTATTGCTGCAAAATAATGGGCTCTTTTTTGGTGCCCAAAAGTGAGGTTTTTATGAAACAGGAATCAACTGTTGACTTGTTACTAGACGTTGATCAACGTCCTTCTGCTGGTAAAGGTATTCTTCTAAGCTTCCAGCACGTATTTGCCATGTTTGGCGCAACCATTCTCGTTCCCTTAATTTTGGGAATGCCCGTATCGGTTGCTCTCTTTGCATCCGGTATTGGAACACTTATCTACATGATTTCTACTGGCTTTAAGGTTCCAGTTTATCTAGGTTCTTCATTCGCCTTTATCACGGCTATGTCTCTAGCCATGAAAGAAATGGGAGGCGATGTCTCTGCTGCTCAAACGGGGGTTATCTTGACTGGTTTGGTCTATGTCCTTGTAGCAGCAAGTGTTCGTTTTGCAGGTACGAAATGGATTGATAAACTCTTGCCACCAATCATTATCGGACCTATGATTATCGTTATCGGTCTTGGTCTTGCTGGTTCTGCTGTAACGAATGCTGGACTTGTAGCAGACGGAAACTGGAAAAACGCTCTTGTAGCTGTCGTGACGTTCTTGATTGCCGCCTTTATCAATACAAAAGGAAAAGGTTTCCTTCGTATCATTCCTTTCCTCTTTGCCATCATCGGTGGGTATATCTTCGCTATGATGCTTGGTTTGGTTGACTTTACCCCAGTCCTTCAAGCAAACTGGTTTGAAATTCCTGGTTTCTACTTGCCATTTAGCACTGGTGGTGCCTTTAAAGAGTACAACTTGTACTTCGGTCCTGAAACAATCGCCATCTTGCCAATCGCTATTGTAACCATTTCAGAACACATCGGAGACCACACAGTCTTGAGCCAAATCTGTGGCCGTCAATTCCTAAAAGAACCAGGACTTCACCGTACGCTTCTCGGTGACGGTATCGCGACATCTGTATCAGCCTTCCTAGGTGGACCAGCTAATACGACTTACGGTGAAAATACAGGGGTTATCGGGATGACTCGTATCGCTTCTGTCTCAGTTATCCGTAACGCAGCCTTTATCGCCATTGCTCTTAGCTTCCTAGGTAAGTTCACTGCCTTGATTTCAACCATTCCAAATGCTGTGCTTGGTGGCATGTCCATCCTTCTCTACGGAGTTATCGCCAGCAACGGTCTGAAAGTTTTGATTAAAGAGCGCGTTGACTTCAGTCAAATGCGTAACCTCATCATTGCTAGTGCCATGTTGGTACTTGGACTTGGTGGAGCAATCCTTAAACTCGGTCCAGTAACCCTTTCAGGTACTGCTCTATCAGCCATGACAGGAATCATCTTGAACTTGATTTTGCCACACGAAAATAAAGACTAATCATCTATACACAAAAAATCCACTCGATTGAGTGGATTTTTTAATTACTTACTCTTTATTTCCAACAGTAAATCTTTCAATGAAATAATGGTCACGGCTAGTAAAATCATAGCCATACCGACAAAATCAATCGCATAAAACTGTTCCTTCATAATCAGAAAGGCAAAGAAAACGGCAGAAATTGGTTCTATGGAAGCTAATAAACTAGACTTAACAGGGCCTATCAGACTAGCTCCCTTTAGGAAAGCTGTATAGGCAAAGACCGTTCCGATGATGATAATCCCAGCAAATGCAAAGAGAAAATCTAAGCTGGTTGGTATGCTGGCTTGCAAAACTCCTGTGAAGGGAATAGCCACTACACCAGAAATAACCATCCCAACACCAATCACCAAAATACTGCCCCACTTCTTAATCAAAGCGATGGGAAGAATAATATAGAGGGCATAGGTCAAGGCTGAAAAGAGGCCCCAGAACAGACCTAGGGGTGTGACAGATAACTGGTCAACTTTCCCGTGCGTCGCAATCAGAAAAGTTCCTCCTATAGCCAATCCAATCGAAATAATCTCAGCTAGAGTCGGAGCTACCTTGTCCTTGATACAAGTATAAATCAAGATCCCAACGGGGCATACATACTGGAGAACTGTCGCCGTTCCAGCATTGGTCTCCTGAATGGCAGAAAGATAGGCAAACTGGTTTAAGAAAAGTCCGAACACTGCAAATAGCAACAGAGATAGCAGACTTTTTCTGTCTTTTAAAAAAGCATAGAGTTTATCCTTTGAAGTCGCATGGGATAAGATTACTAGTGCCAAGCCTGCAATGATAAGTCGCAAATTGGTCAAGACTAAAGCAGAAATCCCGTGTGCCATCAGGTATTGGCCACTGGTTCCAGACAAGCCCCAAGCAATCCCTGCAACTACTGTAAATAGAGTTCCTTTTACGGTCTTTGACATTCTTCCCCCTACTCTTCTTGGCGAATCATTTCCATGACTTGGTTTCGATCGACTATCCACTGGGCACGCTCATCCTTCTCATACGTTCGATTGGATAAAAAGATGGCGGCTTCCTGTTTCTCTCGATTCCACATGATGAAGGTACCTGTATAGCCCGTATGGTCCAGCCAGTCTCCTTCCAGATTCCAAGCTAGCGAACGCTCTTTATCCTCTAAGGGAGAGTAATTTCGACTTAAGTTTTCAGCAAAATCATCTTTCAAGTAATGTTCCAAAAAGATCTGCAAATCCTTAACAGTTGAAAACAAACCAGCACTTCCAGCGTGTTTCCCTAATAGACGGGCTTTAGGATCGTGAATAATTCCGGCCTCTACTCCTCTCACTGTTGGTACAGCTTGCTCAACTGGGCCGAACTTGGTCTCCTTCATCCTCCATGCTTCCAAAACTTGTTTTTTTATAATCTGATCCAAATCTTGGTTAAAGATTTTTTCCAAAAGAAAGCCCAAGAGTAAAAAGTGAACGTCCGAGTATAAGAAAGCAGGCTGACTTCGTCTATTGAGGTGAAACATAGCTTCTCTCAATTCCTCTGCACTTAACTGGTCTCGATTGGGAATAAAGGGGTCTAAATCCGTAGCATGGGTCAAAAGTTGCCGTATAGTGATCTCAAGATAATCACACTCCGGTAAAAAATCCGTTACCGGTCGCTCAATATCGAATTTCCCCTGCTGCCACAAGAAGATGAGAACCGTCCCTACTCCCACGACTTTACTCACACTAGCCAGATCATAAACCAAATCGCTCTCTGTTTTCAAGCCCCGTTCTGGATCACTCAATCCTAGATAAGACTCTTTCCATTCACCATCCTTATAATACGCAAAAGAGGCCCCGGGATAAATCCCTGCCTCGATTTGATTTTCTATTTTTCTTAGAATTTTTTCCCACTTCATGCTTCTTCAAACCACAATTCAATGTTATTGGCATCTTTACCAAGGAAGAATTTTTCAGACTTAGGGACAAAGTAGCCTGTCTTTTCAAATTTCTGACGAAGACTGGTTAGATCAAAATTCTTGACTAAAAATTTTAACATCGTCAGGTCCCAAGTGACATTGTTTTCAACAGCCAAATCTGGTCCTTGTCCTTTAGTAAAGGTAATTACTGGCGCTACTCCTTCGGGATCAAGTAAACTCTCTGTCCCTTCAGGCAAACGCAACTCCATAGAAACCTCAAATTGGCTCACGTATTTTATACTTGTATTTGAATAAAATTCAGGAACAGTTTCCAGTGGAACCAAATCTCTTATATCATCTTCTGCATGAACAAGGATCACATCCTCTTCAGGAGAAACAATCTCAAAAGCATACCCACGGTTTCCTTTAAATAGACGAGGAAGAGACTTCATCTGAGAAAGAAGAGCTTCAATTTCAGAAGGATTCTCAACCTTTATCAAGAGTCTAGCTAGCTTCTTAAGTCCTTCAACTTTGCGTGTTCGCATGCTTGGAGACTCTTCTAAAATCAATCTCTCCGTAGCTGTCTGATCACCTAGAGAAATAAAGGCAGACTCTTCCAGCAAAGGTTTCATCCCCAGGGTTTCAATGTAAAATTTTTCATTTAATTTTCGATTATTAACTTTCAAAGTCGGAACGATCCGAACAATCTCATTCACCTTCATATATTCCTCCAACTCTTTTATTTTAAAGGATTTTCGAATATTTTACAAGCCATATCTATTTTATTTAGAAATTTTACAAGAAAAAAACTGGGATTCCCCAGTTTCATTTCTTATAGGTAAAGTAGTTTAAATAGTGCTACTGCCGCAATAGCCGCTGCAATTGGAGCTACAACTGGAACCCATGCATACCACCATTTTGAATCACCCTTGTGTTGACCAAGAACTGATTTTGGAAGGAGTTCGTGAAGAAGACGTGGTCCGAAGTCACGAGCTGGGTTCAAA
The DNA here is from genome assembly GCF_041432205.1 of Streptococcus sp. 27098_8_51. GTDB lineage: Bacteria > Bacillota > Bacilli > Lactobacillales > Streptococcaceae > Streptococcus. Next base: position 86,817 of record NZ_JAPVZE010000001.1, on the reverse strand, counting down.
GCAGGTCCAGTAGGTCCACCGAGTGAAGTTACCAAGGCCATTACTAGGAAACCAAGTGCCAAGTGCGCAACTGAGATCCCAGCAGCTGTATGTGGAGCTACTTGAGCTTTCACTGCCAATTCACTTAAATCAACAGTTTGTCCAGCTTGAGTAGCCATTTGTTTCATGTATTGAAGAACCTCAGCACCAAAGAAGTTTTTAGTCAAACCAAGTGCTGCAAAGAAAAGAACAAATGAACCTACAAACTCATTGAGGAAGCCGTTAACAGTAGCTGCAAAACGTGATTCTTTTGTACCGTGGTCGATGCTTGAAATCGTTGAGAAGGTACCTAAGATATTGTTTGGATTTTCTGTCTTCAAGTAGTAAGGACGGTGAGTCGCTACAACCAAAGCTTGACCGAAGATTGCTCCCAAAACTTGTGCTAGGATGTAATATGGTACTTGCTCCCAAGAGAAAAGTCCACTAACAGCAAGTCCAAGAGTGAAAGCTGGGTTGATGTGGTTACCAGATACATTACCAAACATCAAGGCTGGGATCATAACCCCCATACCATAACCAACCGCGATAACGAGCCAGCCACTTTGGTGACCTTTCGTACCTTTAAGTTCAACGTTAGCAACTGCACCATTACCAAGAATGATCAAAATAGCAGTTCCCAAGAATTCTGTGGCATATTTAATAGCCCATGTAAAATCCATTTGATAGATTCTCCTTAAATTTTTTTAGACAATCCTTATTCTATCAATTTTTAGGCCTTTTAGCAATATCTTTTCTAAAAGAATCTATGGAAAACGCTTTATTTAACTTATCTTTAAGAAAAGGACAAAAGAAGTCAAACTCCTTTTGTCCTAATCGTTATTCTTGACGTTGACCAAAATCTGCAATCATCTGCTCCATCTCTTGGCGACTCGGAGTGGTCAACATATAAAGGTAGTCCCCTTGTAGCTCTGCAAAGGCTGCTGGCATGATTTTTTTGACCTTGAATTGCTGGCTGTACTTAGCAAGCAAGTCTTCTTCTGAATAGACATAGTTGGCATTGGCACGGCGAGAAGTAGCCAAACAATACTGTGGTTCAAACTCTGATACTGGGAACTCTTCACCTGTAACAATCGCCGCATAACCTTGGTAGAGATCCAAGGAGTGAGCGAAGTTATAAACATCAATGGTAAAGCCACCTGCAGGACGGTTATTGTACTCAATGGCAATGTAGTCGTCCCCGTCACGGAAAAACTCGATATGGAAAAAGCGCTCTTTCATACCAAATTCCTTGACAATGGCCTCGCCATACTTACGCAGTTTGGGATCCATATCCTTAAGCACATAGTAGGAATTGTCCATCTTATAAATCATGAGATCAAGTGGTGTATGGGCATAATCGAAAGTCGTTGAAAAGACGATATTGCCATCCTTGTCCACAAGCCCGTCAAAGGTACAGATTTCACTAGAAGTGACAAATTTCTCAAAGAAATACACGGTTGAATGGTCCCATTCAGCCTTAAAGTGATTTACATCGTCTTCTGTCTCAAGCTTAAAGGTTGCGGCCGCTCCCACTCCATTATCAGGTTTGGCAATCATTGGTAGACCGATTTCTTTCACTGCTTTATCCACATCTGCTTCCGTCTGGATAACAGCTCCAGGTACCACAGGAACGCCTGCTTTTTTGAAAAGTTTCTTCATTTCAGACTTAAACTTGGTCTTTTTGAGGTCCTCTGGTTTGGCACCAAAAATATTGAATTGCTCTCTGAGTGTTGCGTCCAGCTCAAGCCAGTATTCATTGTGAGATTCGATGCGGTCGATTGGGCCATGTTTGTAGAACAGAAAGGCAACAGCACGTTTGACTTCGTCTATGTTCTCAAGATTGTCCACACGGAAATACTCGGTCAGGCTATTGCGCAAAGGTTCATCTAGTTGTTCGTAAGGTTCTTGACCAATCCCCAAGACTGTAATGCCTTTATTGGCTAGCTCGATGGTAAACTGTTGAAAGTTTTGCGGATAGTAGGGAGAAATAACAAGGTAATTCATAGGCAACTCCTTTTATAGATACAGCTGTCCAAGAAAATAGGGCATTTGTTTGCGCCACCATTCCCAGTCATGGGCGACATCGTGTCCCCATTCAGCAAACCAGGCTGGAATTTGTTTCTGGTCAAAGGCTTCTTTGAGCTTGTAGAAGGATGGTAGACCGTCTTGTTCCCAAGCACCAAGGCCCGTGCAAACGACGATTTCTGCCTGACGGTAACGATCGATAAACCAGCCGTCGTTTTGATTCCAGATATAATCTACAGGTGAGTTTTGGTAAATAGCATCATCATTGTAGTAATCGCCAACGAAGAAACGTGCGTCGTAAACACCACTGAGGGCAATCACCTTGGTAAAGACATCTGGATGCTGGAGAAAGAAATTGAGTGCATGATAGGCTCCCATCGAGCAACCCGTTGTCATCATGCCATCAAACCAACCTGTCTTGTGCTTAATAAAAGGAATGGCCTCCTCAATCACATAGCGTTCGTAGGCGCGGTGCATCTCCGCCTGGTCATGACCATTTTTCCAACTAGCCAGCCAGCTCTCACTGTCAACACTGGATAGAGTAAAGAACTGGACGCGCCCTTCCTCGATAAAGGAAGCACAGGCGTCAATCATGCCAAAATCATAGTATTCGTTGTGACTGCCACCAGATGAAGCAAAAACAACAACTGGAATCCCAGCATGCCCATAGCGGTTGAGGTACATTTCACGATTAAGATTACCACTCCAGTGGCTAAGGTTTTCAATATGCATTGGCTTTCTCCTTTCTTAACTTACCATTTCTCTGCAAAAAATCGGAGACAGTCTGGTAAATTTTCCGACCAAGGTATTTCACTATGGATAGCACCAGACTGAACTTTCAAGACCAGATTATCCAAGTGTACTCCACCTGCAATCAAATCACGGTAATAGCGAAGCGACGAATCGATATAGGCTTGCTTGATATTGCCAGCCATCAAGGTCTTGTCCGTATCGTCTGCTTCTTCTGTTCCTACATAGATGAAAATGCGCTGTTCAGGCGACAATTTCTTACGCTCGATATAGCGGTTAAAGGCTTCTTGGTGAAGCCAGTTGGCAGATGAGAAGATACCTAGACAACCAATTCGGTCTTGGTACTCTAGTCCGATAAACTGGGTAATATTGCCTCCTAGTGACGAACCAATCATAGCCGTGTGCTGGCGATCAGCTTTGGTTCGGTAGGTTTCATCGATAAAAGGCTTGACCACCTCCATGACAAACTCGGCATACTCCACACCCTTACCGCCAAACTGCTGGCCTGGGATAGGAGATTCTTGAAACTTCCAAGCCGCATACTCATGCATCCGCCCCATGCCGTCATTATCTATAGCAACGACAATCATGCGGCTGATGTCTGGATTTCGTTTAATGGCTGGAATAATCTTCCAAGAGTGTCCGATATAAGACTCCTTGCTGTAAAAGACATTTTGCCCATCATGAAAGTAAACAACAGGGTAAAAACGGTCTGTGTCTTTCTCGTAGTCCTTTGGCAGGAGCACACGCACACGACGCTCTTTTCCTGTATAAGGAACCTTAAGTTTGTGTTCTTTCATTTTTAAATAAAAGTAGGAATGATTCATTGTCAGAAAACTCTCTATATTCAAAATTTTATCTTATTATACCATAAAAATAGAAAAAAAGTCAGTAAATGTCCATTTTAAGGATAAATAACTAACTTTTTCATTTATTTTTCTGAATTCTTCTGGATTTTCTGATTAGAGGAGATTGTCAATTAACTCATCGACAGCATCTTTTTTAGCTTGAGGTGTAATCTCAGTAATCATAATCCCCGCCACTGCTCGCTCAACCAAGCCTTCAACATCCATGCGTTTCTCATACTGCTCTGCATTCTCTATCTTAGGATTAGTCTTAGGACGGTCAGGTGCAAAAATAGTACAGCAGTCTTCAAAAGGCTGGATTGAAATTTCAAAGGTATCGATTTCCTGCGCGATGTCAATGATTTCCAACTTGTCCATCGTAACCACGGGACGAATGATTGGAGTGCTAGTCACAGCGTTGATAGTCTGCATGCTTTCCAAGGTCTGGCTGGCTACTTGACCAAGACTTTCCCCATTGATGATAACTAAACCATTTCGTACCTCACGGATACGGTCGGTAATGCGCATCATAAAACGACGTGTCAAGGTCATGAGGTAGGCTTCTGGCGCCTTAGCCTTGATTTCCTCTTGAATCTCTGTGAAAGGTACTTCGATAAACTGGATATTTCCACCAAACTTGGTCAATTTTCGAGTCAAATCGTGGGCTTTCTTGAGGGCACCAGGACTAGTGTATGGCGGACTGGCAAAGTGGACCGCCTCAATATCTACACCACGTTTAAGAGCTAAATAACCAGCTACAGGTGAGTCAATCCCTCCTGACAACATGAGCATACCTTTACCAGAACTTCCCACAGGTAATCCTCCTGCTCCACGAAAGGTTTCATAGGAAAGATAGGCAGCCTCCTCACGAATCTCAACCTGAAGATTAATATCTGGATTTTTCATCTGAGCTTGCACGTTTGGAATAGCCTCGAAAACAGCTCCACCAAGAGTTTGATTCAGTTCACGACTATCCAATTCAAAGTTGTGATCGCTACGCTTGCTAGTGATTTTAAAGGTCATGCCTTCCTTGTAGATTTCCTTCATAATCTCTTGGACAGCAGACTTCAGAACGTCCACTGACTTTTCAATCTTATACACAGGAGAAAAATTTTGAATTCCAAAGACTTGTTTGAGTGATTCTGCTACTGCTGTGTAATCAGCTCCATTGAGGTAAGCGTGGGCACGGTCGCGATCTGCGGTTACCTTAACTTGAGGATAGATAGACAAAACGTCTGAAATATTATTACGAAGTTTATTAATGAAACGCATACGATTTTTGTGCTTGGTTGACAATTCTCCGTAACGAATCATAATTTCTGAATACTGCATAAATGCTCCTATCTTACTTTTCTAGTTTGATTGTAAATTAATTTTAGCTTGGTCAAAAACTGCTCGACTTGACTCATATCATTTTCCAGGTCTAGGCTTAGACGCACAGCTGACTGGGCCTTATCTTTGTCCACTCCCATGGCAATCAAGGTCCCCGCAGGTTTTCCTGCCTTGGACGAACAAGCAGAGGTTGTGGAAATGAAAATATCATAGTCTTCAAAGGCGTGAACGATGACTTCACCACGAACACCCTTAATCCCAAAAGTCAGGATATGAGGGGCAAAGTCTTCCTCATCTGAAAAGACAAAAATATCTGGATAATCCAGAAGAGCTTGACGAATGACTGCCTTCATCTGCCCTGTCTTACTAGCAAAGATATCTAACTTTTCCATAGATAAACGGAGAGCTTTGGCTGTCGCTGCAATTCCAGCAACATTTTCAGTTGTCGAACGATAGTCTCGCTCCTGACCACCACCTGTTAAAAGAGGCATGATCCTCTTACCAGACTTGATATAGACAAATCCAACACCTCTGACACCATGAAACTTATGACTTGAAAAGGTCGCAAAATCCACTCGATCAGTTAGATACTTTTCAGTTGGAATCTTAGCAAGTGCCTGAACCGCATCAACATGGAAGGAAATAGTCGGCTTATCTGCTAACAGTTTCGAAATAGCCTCAATAGGCTGGATAGAGCCAATTTCGTTGTTAACTGCCATGATGGAGACAAGGGTCGTATCAGGTCGTAGCAAATCTGCTAATGCTTCAACATCCACAAATCCTTTCTCATCAACTGGAGCAAAATCTATTTCAAAACCTTGACTATTCAGCCAAAGGGCTGATTCCTTGACTGCTGGATGTTCAATAGCTGATACGATGATGTGCATACCAAACTGGGCTTTTTCAAAGGCCACACCCTTGATAACCCAGTTATCTCCTTCTGTTCCACCAGAGGTAAAGAAGATTTCATCACTCTTCTTGCCAATTAAATCTGCAATTTGCTGCCGGGAAGCATCTAAAATTCGTGTTGCCTGATCTCCCAGACGATGGAGACTAGACGGATTTCCTACAATTTTTGAAGCAACCTGCATGTAGGTTTCAAGTGCTTCAGGATAAGGCTTGGTTGTCGCCGAATTATCAAAGTAGATCATGTTTTCTCACGCTTTCTAAAATCACTCCTTCTATTGTATCACGAAAAGAGACCTGCGACAAGAAAGGGAGGTTTCTCTTTTTTTAAGATTTTTTTAAAGAAATGAGGTATAATAAATCATAATTAAAGGAGAGTATCATGTCTAACTATCGTAGAACTTCAAAACCAAAAACAGAACACATCAAAAAGGGATTTACTGTCTTTCAAAAAACGATTGCTACCATCGGTAGTATCCTTGGTCTCATCACCGCTACTATTACCATCATGAACGCGATGGATAATAACAAGAACAACAAAAAAGAACCGACGACAACTCAAACAACTGTTGTCAAGGAAATTCAAAAAGAATCCCCTCAGGAAAATACTACTCCTAACAGGGACAACACTTCTACTAAAGAAAATACCCTACAAGAAGAAACTTCTCAATCCAATAAAAAAGAGGAGAAAAAAGAAGAGCAGAAAACAACAACTCAGGACTCTTCTACACCAGCTACAAATAAAGAAACAAGCGATAATGGAACACAGTCAAATACGACGAGTTCTGAAACTAAAACGAACCAGTAATCAAAAAAATAACTTCTTTCCAAATTTGGAAAGAAGTTATTTTTTTATTGTTGCAATACTTTTCGTGGTTTGGTTCCCTCAGCTGGACCGATGACACCTGCCATTTCGAGCTCTTCCATCAGGCGGGTCGCACGATTAAATCCAACTGACAAACGACGCTGAATCATCGAAGCACTAGCTTTCTGGGTTTCGATAACCAAAGCCTTGGCTTCTTCAAAAAGCGGATCGCCACCAGCTTCACCATCAGAAAAATCTCCTTCATTTTCAGGAACATCTCCTGGGTCAAAGCTTTCATCGTAGTCCGCATCTGCCTGAGCCTTGATGAAGTTTACGATGCGTTCAACATCATCATCTGAGATAAAGGATCCTTGTAGACGGACTGGGTGATTTTCATCAATTGGTTTAAAGAGCATATCTCCTCGACCGAGCAGTTTTTCTGCTCCATTTTCATCCAAGATGGTTCGTGAATCTGTACCTGATGAAACTGCAAAAGCCACACGAGATGGGACATTGGCCTTGATAAGACCAGAGATAACATCAACCGATGGACGTTGCGTTGCAAGAATCATGTGAATCCCTGCAGCACGTGCCTTCTGTCCGAGACGGATGATAGCATCTTCCACTTCCTTGCTGGCCACCATCATAAGGTCAGCCAACTCGTCCACAATGACAACAATCAAAGGCAGGGGTACTTGTTTGTACTCAGATTGGCTATTGAATTCCTCGACCTTAGCATTGTAACCAGCGATATTTCGCACTCCAACCTTAGCGAAGAGTTCATAACGGTTTTCCATCTCATCCACCACCTTTTGGAGAGCCTTGCTGGCCTTGCGTGGATTGGTCACAACTGGAATCAAAAGGTGAGGAATGTCATTGTAAACGGATAACTCAACCATCTTTGGATCCACCATCATAAACTTGACCTGATCTGGTCTTGCTTTCATCAGAATGCTGGCGATAATACCGTTAACTGCGACTGACTTCCCTGATCCCGTCGAACCTGCAACAAGTAGGTGGGGCATCTTGGAAAGATCAAAGGTTCGAGCCGTTCCATTGACAGCCTTACCCAGAGGGATTTCGAGGAGATTTTCTGGTTTAGTCTGAGACTGTTCCCAGAGTTCGCGGAAAGATACAGTCGCAATTTCAGAGTTAGGTACTTCAATTCCGACTAAGGATTTACCAGGGATAGGAGCCTCAATCCGAACATCCTTGGCTGCCAGAGCCAGCGCTAAGTCGTCTGCTAGATTAGAAATGCGGTTAACCCGTACACCGACTGCTGGTTTGACTTCATACTTGGTAACTGATGGTCCAATTTCAGCCCGTTCTACCGTCACCTTGATACCAAAGCTAGCAAAGGTTTCTTCTAGGATTTTGATATTTTCTCGAACAATCTTCTTTTCCTTGGACTGATCTTTGGGTTTATCTGGCGCAAAGAGTTGCAAGCTTGGCAGTTTGTATTCAAGGGCTTCTTTGGCAGAAAAATCAACCTGCACCTCTTCATCCTCAAAGTCTTCTTCCACATCTGGAACTTCAAAATCAGCTTGAGGAAGGATAATCTCCGGTTCAATCCATTCTTCCTCAGGAATTGGGGGGAGATCGTAGACTGGTACTTCTGATAAGATTTCTCCAGTTTCAGGATCTACAGGAGGAAGTGGTAGCGCATCCTGTTCTTCTTGTTCTCTCTGAATTCTTGCTGCTTCTTCAGCTTCTTGACGTGCCTTCTCTTCTTCTCTCTTGATGAAACGTTCTTGTTTTCTCTGTTCCTGTTTTTCCATGAATGATCTGAACTGCGCTCCAATAAAGGCTGCAACATCATAAATAGACCAAGGACTAATCAGGAGAATCCCAACTAAAATAAAGAGAACCCCAATAAAGTACGATCCGATATTGGAGAAAAGAAAGGCAATGGGGATATAAAGTCCGACACCAAGCAGGCCTCCACCAGCGAAGCTAGTCACCCGCATACCAGTCAGGTCCGTCATAACTTGAGACAAGGTCCCTTTTAGAACTGACTGCTCCAAGCCATATTTCCATACCAAGTAGGCCTCAAAAATCAAGAGCAAGCCAGCGAAGATACAAAGAAATCCTGACAGAAGTCCCTCTTGCTTGCGGATCCATTTAAAAAGAAAAAGATAGATGAGGAGGGCACCTATGGCCACATAGGCCAAACTTCCAACCACCAGTCGAATGAGATTGTAAAGAGTGACACCTGCTGCACCGAGTTTAAGGGCTGCAATAATCAATAACAAGGCGATCCCTAAGGAAATCAACATCCTCTGGATAGCCTGTTTTCTTTCAAGTTCTGCTTTAGACGGTCTCCGTCTTGTTTTTGTAGTATTCTTGTTTACCATTCTTTTATTATACCATATTTCACAGCCATTTCGAATAGAGAAAAAGATTGCACCAAATGGTAACAATCTTTCTATTCTAATACTTTTTATGCTTGTGGTTTGCGTAGGTAACCATAAACCACACCACTTACAATTGCGCCAACCAAGACAGAGGCAAGGTAAAGAAGGGCATTTGAAGTTAGAGCGATAACGAAGATTCCTCCGTGTGGCGCCATGAGTTTGATTCCTGCAAGACCAACGAGTCCACCTGCTACTGCAGAACCAAGGATGAAGCTTGGAATCGCACGAGCTGGGTCTGCTGCACCAAATGGAATTGCTCCCTCAGTGATAAATGACAAGCCCATGATGATGTTTGTTAAACCAGAGTTGCGTTCTTCTTTGGTAAATTTATCTTTGAAAAGAAGGGTTGCGACAAAGATAGCAAGTGGTGGAACCATTCCTCCAGCCATAACTGCTGCCATAGCTACAGAACCACCTGAAGAAACAGTCGCTGCAAGCGTACCTGTACCAAAGACATAAGCAGCTTTGTTGACTGGTCCACCCATATCAACAGCCATCATGCCCCCAAGAACGATACCAAGAAGGACAGCTGAACCTCCCCCAAGACCGCCAAGGAAGTCATTCATAGCAGTGTTGATTGCTGCCATCGGGATGTTAACAGCTAGCATGACAAATCCAGTCAAGATTGTTCCAAGAAGTGGCAAGAGAAGGATTGATTTAGCACCTTCAAGTGAACGAGGAACTTTAACGTATTTCTTGATGGCAAGAACCAAGGCACCTGCGATAAATCCACCAACAAGGGCACCTAGGAAACCAGATGAGACACCTGCAAGAGTTGAAGTTGCTTCACCACCTGCGGCATAAGGGATTTTACCAAAGGCAAAACCTTCTTTGGCAATAGCACCAGCAACGAAACCAGCTACCAAACCTGGTTTTTCAGCGATAGAGTAGGCTACATATCCTGCGAAGACTGGAAGCATCAAGCCAAAGGCAGCCCCACCGATTTTCATGAACATAGAAGCGAGTTCATGGTAGGATCCGAGATTTCCAAGACTATCCTGTGGCACACCAAAAGCTCCGTCGATCAAGAAAGCGAGGGCAATCATGATACCACCACCGATAACGAATGGCAACATTTGAGATACACCACTCATCAAGTGTTTGTAGAAAGCTCCACCGATACTTTGTTTTTCATTAGATGCTGTTGCAGCTTTTGCTCCATTAGCAGCACGATAAACTTCAGCATCTCCTGAAAGAGCCAAGTTGATCAATTCTTCAGTCTTACGGATACCGTCTGCAACTGGACGGTTAACCAAAGGTTTTCCATCGAAACGATCCATCTCAACAGCCTTGTCAGCAGCGATGATAACAGCTTTAGCCTTGCGAATGTCTTCTGCAGTTAGTTGGTTACCAACACCGCTAGCACCGTTGGTTTCGACCTTGATCCCAACACCCATTTCAGCAGCTACTTTTTGAAGGGCTTCTTGGGCCATGTAAGTGTGGGCGATACCTGTCGTACAAGCTGTAACAGCTACGATAAAGTCGCTAGAGTCATTAGCAGGTACTTGAACAGGTTCCTCAGCTTTTTCTGAAGCTTGGTCAAAGAGTTCGATAACTTGATCTGCAGATGTTACTTGACGAAGTTTGTCAGCAAAACCATCTTTCATCAAGTATTGAGACAATTCTGCCAAGGCTGCTAAGTGAGTATCATTGGCACCTTCTGGAGCAGCAATCATGAAGAAGAGGTCTGTTGGTTGCCCATCCAAGCTTTCGTAGTCAACACCCTTGTTTGACTTAGCAAAGAGAACCGTTGCTTCTTTGACAGCAGAATTTTTACTGTGAGGCATAGCGATTCCATCACCCAAACCAGTGGAAGTGAGAGCTTCACGCGCTAAAATTCCTTCTTTAAAGGTTTCAAAATCCGTCACGTAACCGTGATCTACCAAACTTTTAATCATCTCTTCGATGACAGCTGTTTTTTCAGTTGCCTGCAAATCCAGCAACATGACATCTTTTCTCAATAGGTCTTGAATTTTCATCGTTTTTCTACCTCAACTTTTTCATATGTTTCTTTAATAAATTCCGCTGTTGCCAAGTCATCCGAGAAAGTAGTTGCTGTTCCGCAAGCTACTCCCCATTTGAAGGCCTCTACTGCATCTTTAGATTTGACAAATTCACCTGTAAACCCAGCAACCATAGAGTCACCAGCCCCGACTGAATTTTTGACTGTTCCCTTGATAGGTTTGGCGAAGTAAGCTCCCTCAGCTGTGACAAGAAGTGCACCGTCCCCAGCCATAGAGATGATAACGTTTTGAGCACCTTTAGCTAACAATTCTCGAGCATATTTCTCGATTTCATCTAAACTTTCGAGTTTCACTCCAAAGATAGCTCCAAGTTCGTGATTGTTTGGTTTAACCAAAAGTGGCTGGTAGTCCAAACTATCAATCAAGGTCTGTCCTTCAAAGTCACAAACCACTTGCGCACCAGTCTGGCGTGTCAAGGCAATCAAATCCTTATAGATAACATTGCCTAGGTTCTTAGCACTCGAACCCGCAAACACCACCGTATCTTCTGCTGTCAAACTAGACAAAATAGCTTTCAATTCTTCCAGCTGAGCTGGTTCCACATTTGGACCTGTTCCATTGATTTCTGTTTCTTGGTCTGCTTTAATCTTGACATTGATACGAGTATCTTCTGCTACTTGGACAAAACGAGTTTCGATTTCTTCCTCTGAAAGGGTATCTGTGATAAATTTACCAGTAAATCCTCCGATAAATCCAGTCGCAGTATTAGGAATATCCAAGCGCTTCAAAACACGGCTAACATTGATTCCTTTCCCACCAGCAAACTTATCATCACTGTCCATACGATTGACACTGCCGACTTGAACTTGCTCCAAGCGCACGATATAGTCTATGGATGGATTAAGTGTGACTGTATAAATCATACTTCTATTACCTCCGTTTTCTTCTTAATAGCCTGCAAGAGCTCATGCCCTTGACTTGTGATGACAATAGCGCGTTTAAGTGGTGCTACCTTGGCAAAGCAAGTTTGACCAATCTTTGACGAATCAACCAAGACATAGGTTTGTTTGGCATTCTCTAAAATAGCACGCTTAACGGCTCCCTCCTCCATATCTGGAGTCGTATAATAACCATCGTCGACACCATTCATCCCGATAAAGGCACGGTCAAAGTGCAATTGGTTAATTTGATTAAGAGCAACTCCACCGATACATGCATCTGTTGCCATCTTGACACTCCCTCCAACCATGACAGTTGGAATCTGTTTTTCAACCAACTGAACCGCATGGTGAATGGAGTTGGTCACAACTGTGATATTCTTATTAACCAATTCCCTGATTAAAAAAGCAGTTGTCGTTCCAGCATCGATAAAGATAACATCTTTTTCCTTGATAAGAGAGGCTGCTTTCTGAGCCAGTAACTTCTTCTCTTGAAGGTTTTTGACAGATTTTTCTTGGATGGTTTCTTCTTCCTGCAAGGAGTGGGGTAATTCTGCTCCACCATGCACACGGCGAAGCTTGTTTTCCGCCTCCAACTCATCCAAATCTCTTCGTACCGTTGATTCTGATGTTTCTAATAGACTAACCAATTTTTCTAGGGAAACCACATGATGTTGATTTAACTCTTCTAAAATCAGTTGCTTCCGCTCAGTTTTTAACACCAAATCACCTCCTGTTATCGTTTACACTATTCATTCTAGCACAATTTCTATCAAAGTCAAGCATTTTTTATCATTTTCTTTCAAATTCTATCATTTTTGTCTATTCCAACATTTTTATTGCAAGATAAGTGGCTTTATGGTAGACTATTTGAGTAAGTATTGGAAGATTACTCAAGAGGCTTAAGAGGCCGTGTTGGAAACGCGGTAGGCGTATAACAGCGTGCGTGGGTTCGAATCCCATGTCTTCCGTAGAAAAAAGAAAAACTGCACCTCAATGCAGTTTTTTATCGTTCTAAGAACAATATCTAGAAATGAAAGGCTGAGTTACTCTAACTATCACACCATATTTTTCTGTATCCTTCCCTATCCTAGAATCACTTTGATTTCATCAAAAAACAAGTAGTTTATTTTGACTACTTGTTTTTCTTCTAAATCTTGTGATTAGATATTGCTTTTATCTTTTTTATCTGAAGATTTGTCTGTTGATTTATCAGTGGATTTGTTTGAAGATTTATCAGAAGACTTGTCTGTTGATTTATCATTAGACTTAGTTGAGTTTTTACGGACAATTTTATCATAACCTTCTGTATCATCAAGCAACTCTGTTGCCAAAGTACGGTAATCTTCTTGTGAAATCAGCCAGTTTCCATCCTTATCCTTAGTTAATTTGATTTCAGTATCAAAATCACCAGTAGTGAAAGGTGTATGAGCTAAGTTAGGATCAACGTCACTGTAGGTTGAGAAATCTTTCTTGAATAGATGCTCAAAAATCCAGTAAGAAACCAATGTTTGGTAACGCTTGATGTCAACGTTTGAACCAGCTTGATTGTATTTACCTAGGTTATCAACACCTCCAATAAGAGTAGTGAGAACTTCCCTTGTAGATGAAGCCAATCCTTTAGAGTGTAACTTCTTAGAGTTGAAAGTAACAGTCGCTGTATTTCCTGATTCATCAACCTTCACGTCTTTAACAGTGTAAGAACCGATATCTTGATATAATCTACGTCTCATCTTCAAGAAACCTGAAATGGTTTCTTCTGGAGTTTCTACAGGGAAATCTTTGTGCCATTGTACTGAGTAGGTAGATGCAGGTGAAAGACCTTCTTCTTTGATTTTTTCACTTGTTTGAACTGCAAATACGGCCTCAGTCCATTTTTCATAAGTGTCGCCATAAATCTTCTTAAATCGAGCAGAGTCGCTAGTAAGAACTGAGTCTAAGAGAATCTCAGCATCCTTTGTAACCTTTTCTTTAACTTCTGCTGCCTCATCCTTCTTCTCAACTTGTTCTGTATTCTCCTTGTTATCAGAAGAAGCTTCAGATGACTGATTAGAAAATACAGAACATGCACCCAAGACAACCGTCGAAAGTGCTAAGATACTTAGTAACTTGATCTTTTTCATGTTTCACCTCATTATGAAAATTTACTCTTGGAGACCACCTCCAAGTTGATTGGTTTAGAAAAACACTGGGTTTATCTAACGGAGAATGGGGGATTCGAACCCCCGCGCCAGTTACCCGACCTAACGATTTAGCAAACCATCCTCTTCAGCCTCTTGAGTAATTCTCCACTAACATACTAGAATAAATAGGATACAACGAAGGATACAATTTGGAAAAAATCTACTGTATACCTGTTCATAATGGAGCCGGTGGGAGTCGAACCCACGTCCAAACACCTGCCAACATATTTGTCTACAACCATAGGTTATGTATTGTTTTAACAGTCCCTCGACACATAACTCAAGCCTAGGAACTGCGAGTCTATTAATCTCTTACCAAACCACTAGACAAGGCTTGATCGTATCTCGCTAATCATAAGACCTGTCATTGAACACGAGCAATCCAAATCAGGTCACGCCTGCTGGTTTTTAGGCAGCTAGAGCGTAAGAAGTGTTATTTTTTGCAGTTATATTTAACTGAGCGTTTACGTCGCCACACGGGTTGCAAAATATGCCTCATAATGCCTGTCGAATCCGTAACGACCCCAGGATGTTAGAACTATTATAACCTATCTTCAAAAAAAATGCAAAATCAAGCCAATTCTTTAGAACAGATACGTTTTCAAAGCATCTGATAATGCTTGATAACCGGCTACACTTAGATGGAGGCCATCCGTTGTATAGGTTGATTGAAGTTGCCCTTCTGAATCTGTCAAACTATCATAAATCGGCACAAAATCTACCTGCATATAGGCGGATGCTAGAGCCTCATAGGCTTGATTCCATTCTCTGATCTTTTCATTGGTACGAATATATACTGTCTGCTTGTATTCTTCTCCTTCATTGACTGGCAGAATAGAAACAAGCTTTATTTGTGACAGCGGATAATCTCGGTTGAGCGATTGAATCACACCTTCAAGATTATCCAAGGCTTCATTCATGAGAATATCTTTTCCGATATCGTTTGTCCCAATTAAGAGAACAATTTGATCGACAGCATCACCATAAAGATGAGCATCCAAATTCTCTAATAAAAGCCTCGTCTGGTAACCTCGGATGCCTCGATTAACAATCGTCTTGACAGTCCCGAGTAACTCTTGCAAAGGGTAGTATTCTACAATCGAATCGCCGATAAAAATCATATCTGGTTCTAAAAGAGAAATCTGATTGAGTTCACGATACTTGGTTTGAATCTTTGCTTGCTCTTTTAGAAGCCAATTTTCTAATAACTGTACTGCCACCTTATCCCTCTTTCTCTAACCACTTTTCTAGAATCTGATAAACGCCCCCTTGGCTGTTAGCTGGAGCTAGGGCTGTTGCAACTGCCTTGGCCTCATCATCAGCATTTTCCATAGCATAGGCAATTCCAGCCATCTCCAACATCTCAACATCATTTTCGCTATCACCAAAAGCCATGATCTGTTCTGATGTCAAATCCCAGCGCTTGAGTAATTCTTCCAATCCCCAAGCCTTGTGAACACCAGCTTGCAGGATATCAATACAGCCATAACCGCTAGAAACAGCCCTTACACGACCATCAAAGAGATCATTGATTTCCTGCAAAACTGAACTAGAACGTTCTTCACCAACGACCATGCTCATCTTTAGAACTCCTCCAAAGAGGTCTGAGTTTAGCTCATCCACAAAATTGGTCCTTTGGTAAAGTTTTTCAATCATCTCTGGAGTCATAAATTTTTCCAGGTCTGTAAAAATCGTTCCTTCCTTGACAAAACTCCCATTCATACTGGTAACGACGAACTGATCTCGACACTCTCTCCCTTTAAAATGAAGGAGAGCCTTGTCAACCATAGAATCATCCCAGGTCTGAGCTTGAAGTAATGTATCATACTCAAATATCCGAGCACCGTTAGCAACAACCAGAACTACTCGACTCGCCAAGTGTTCTAATAATTGCCTCATCCGATGGACTTCATTCCCTGTCGCAATGACAAAACGGATATCCCTTTGATCCAGCTGATCTAAAATCTTTTCCAAGCGAGGTAGATCTAGCTGCCCCCTCGGGTCTAGCAAGGTTCCATCCATGTCTGTTGCAATCAATTTAATCGTCATCTCATCTCCTTTAGGGCGAGTACCTACCACTTCAACCCTACATGTTCATTCATTTCTTTATAGGCCATGTCAATTCGTTCCTTGGTCGCTTCGTCCAACTTGTCACGATGACTGCCTCCCTCGATGAAGTCCTCTAGGATATAGGTCTGATAGAGGAAGAGCGGATAGCCTTCTGGAGAGTAAGTTCCTTTGGGTGTTCGATTGACCCAAGTAGGATGCGCTTTGGCCGTTTCAATCCTAGTCTTGCCATCTTTTTTCTTAATGGTCACATCCATGAGAACACCGCGTTCCGTCCACTTGGCATTTTCCTCATCTTGCATGGTTTCAATGCGCTGATTTGAGAGGAAATTTCCCATGGAGTAGATGATCAGTTTTTTGTCACCATCTTTTTCAACTGTTTCAGCAGGTTCAACGACGTGAGGATGCCCTCCAAAGATAATATCTGCTCCCCAGTCAATCATCTTATGGTACAGTGTTTTCTGTTCTTCCGTTGGTTCTAGCTGGTACTCAATTCCCATCTGAGGCATGATGACAGTAATATCCGCCTCCTTCTCTGCACGCTCGATTTCTGCCTTCATCTTATCTTCATTCAAATCAGAAAGATAGCGATTATAGTCCTCTTGAGAGATATACTGCTCAATGCCATTAAAACCGTAAGAATAGGCTAGGAGAGCTACCTTGATACCATTGACTTCCTTTATGACTATAGGGGCTTGGTCTCGGGATTCATGCGTGTAGACTCCGATGGGTGTCATTCCAGCCTTTTCAATAGCTTGAGCCGTTGAAACCACTCCCTCAATTTGAGAATCCAAAATATGATTATGAGCCAAGTCTAGAACTTGGTAGCCTGCATCCTTGATCGCATCCATGACTTCTCCTGGTGCATTAAAGAGAGGATAACCTGCCAAATAGTGGTCCTTGTTCACCGTTCCTTCAAAGTCACCAATCACCAAATCCGCTTGTTTGAGCCAGGGTTTTACATACTCAAAATTTTCATGGAAATCATAGGTCCCATCTTCTTTAAGAGCTGTTCGGTAGATGGGGATGTGGTAGAGAAGGTCACCATTTGCCATGATACGCGCCGTCGTTTCACCAGACTGATCTTCCTTGGATTGACCAGATGTACTAGCTGAATCAAGAGTTTGGCTACCAGGGCTTGTTCCCTTACTACCTTGTACTGCTCGAACTAATAAGTTCCCCCCCATGGATAAGGCAACTGCAAGCAATAACACAATAATAAACTGGGCATTGGTCCAGGATTTATAATTCCGAAAGAAATCCACACTAGTTCTCCACACCCCATAAAGAGAGCCCTGAGACCGTCTATCTTGTCGCTTTTCCATCTTTATTCCCCCTTGCTTTTTGGTGCAAGTCTTTTCTTTTATTATACCACAGACAAAAGAGGAATACCGTTTATTATATTATTTTTTAGGAACTTCTGCGACTTTCTTTCTCGCCTATTTTGTGTTATCATGTAGAGGTAATGAAAGGAGAGAAAATGTCTACAATAGAACGTATTACAAAAGCTGCTCACTTAATTGATATGAACGATATTATCCGCGAGGGGAATCCAACTCTTCGCGCAGTTGCTGAGGAGGTCACTTTCCCACTGTCTGACCAGGAAATCATCCTTGGTGAAAAGATGATGCAATTCCTCAAACATTCCCAAGATCCTGTTATGGCTGAGAAAATGGGGCTCCGCGGTGGTGTTGGGCTGGCTGCTCCCCAACTCGATATTTCAAAACGCATTATTGCCGTCTTGGTCCCAAATATTGTGGAAGAAGGTGAAACTCCACAGGAAGCCTACGACTTGCAAGCTATTATGTACAATCCAAAAATTGTATCTCACTCTGTTCAGGACGCTGCTCTTGGCGAAGGAGAAGGGTGTCTTTCTGTTGACCGAAATGTGCCTGGCTATGTTGTCCGTCATGCCCGTGTCACTGTTGATTACTTTGACAAGGATGGCGAAAAACACCGAATCAAGCTCAAGGGATACAACTCTATCGTTGTCCAACATGAAATTGATCATATAAACGGAATCATGTTTTACGATCGTATCAATGAGAAAGACCCATTTGCTGTCAAAGATGGACTCCTCATCCTCGAATAAAGAAAATCCCGTTGCAAGACGGGGTTTTGTGTTATAATAGAGGCATGAAAACAAATGATATTGTCTATGGCGTACACGCCGTTACAGAAGCCCTCCTTGCAAACACTGGAAATAAACTCTACCTCCAAGAAGATCTTCGAGGTAAGAATGTTGAGAAGGTCAAGGAACTGGCTACAGAAAAAAAGGTATCCATTTCTTGGACCTCAAAAAAATCCCTCTCTGAAATGACCGAAGGCGCTGTCCATCAAGGTTTTGTTCTACGAGTGTCCGAATTTGCCTATAGCGAGCTAGATCACATCCTTGCAAAAACACGTCAAGAAGAAAATCCACTTTTATTGATTCTGGATGGTCTAACTGACCCTCACAACTTAGGCTCTATCTTAAGGACTGCTGATGCGACCAATGTTTCAGGTGTCATCATTCCCAAGCACCGTGCTGTCGGAGTGACTCCTGTCGTTGCCAAAACGGCCACAGGTGCTATTGAGCATGTACCGATTGCGCGAGTGACCAACCTCAGTCAAACCCTAGACAAACTCAAGGATGAAGGCTTCTGGACCTTTGGAACGGATATGAACGGTACTCCTTGCCACAAGTGGAATACAAAAGGGAAAATCGCCCTCATCATCGGAAATGAAGGAAAAGGCATCTCCAGCAACATCAAAAAACAGGTCGATGAAATGATAACCATTCCCATGAATGGGCATGTTCAAAGCCTCAATGCCAGTGTGGCTGCAGCCATTCTCATGTACGAAGTTTTCCGAAACCGACTATAAAAAAGTTTCCAATCAAGTGATTGGAAACTTTTTTCTTAACTATGTTCTGTAATAAATTTGTAGGCTTCTTGACCAGCGATAGCCCCATCTCCAACTGCTGTTGTCACTTGGCGAAGATCTTTCTGGCGAACATCTCCAACTGCAAAGATACCGTCAACGGCAGTTTTCATGTGATTATCTGTTACAATCCAGCCTGCCTGGTCTTGAATATTCAATTCTTTAACAAAATCGCTAACAGGATCCAAACCGACATAGATAAAGACACCACCGAAGGCTTGCTCTGTCACTTGACCCGTTTTTACATTTTCAAATACGACAGATTCTACTCGGTTTTCACCTTTGATTTCCTTGACAACAGAATCCCAGATAAAGTTGACTTTCTCATTTGCAAAAGCACGGTCTTGCAAAACCTTTTGGGCACGAAGTTGGTCACGACGGTGAACAATGGTAACAGTCTTGGCAAAGCGAGTTAAGAAGAGAGCTTCTTCTACCGCTGAATCTCCACCACCAACTACGAGCAAGTCTTGATCACGGAAGAAAGCTCCATCACATACGGCACAGTAAGAAACACCACGACTGTTCAGTTCTTCTTCTCCAGGAACCCCCAAAAGACGGTGTTTTGACCCAGTTGCCACGATGACAGTACGGGTTTCGTAAACTTGATCATCAGTGATTACCTTCTTAAAGTCACCCTGGTCTTCAATATTTTCAACATAGCCATAAAGATGCTCCACTCCAAGGTTTTCAAGTGGTTCAAACATCTTTTCAGCCAATTCAGGTCCACTGATATTGGCATAACCTGGATAGTTTTCGATATCAGATGTGTTATTCATTTGCCCGCCTGGCAGACCACCTTCAATCAAGCCTACTTTCAGATTGCTTCGAGCAGCATATAAGGCAGCGGTCATTCCCGCAGGTCCAGCACCGACAATAATCGTATCGTACATTTCGATTCCTTCTTTCTTGTTGTAACTTTCTTTATTCTAACTCATTCTTGCTAGTCACGCAAGGATTATGCCTTGAAAACCAAGAGCAAACTCATGACGGCAAAGGATAACACTGGAACGACCAAAACTCCAATCATAATCATATCATAGAGATGAGCTTGGCGAGCTTTGGCTGTCTTGTCCACACCAGACATAGCTCTCAATCCAATCCAAATCCCCAGAAAAATCACGACAAGGATGGTCGTTAAGATCAAACTCTCGAAATACAAAGAAAATAAATGCAGTAGCATGATCTCTCTCGTTTCTATCTTTTTTAAAGAGTAAACTCAGCTAGTCCAACTAACTGAGTTTTCCTTTTTCTATTATATCAAATATAAGTCCGTTTGTAACTAGCGAAGAATTCTTTTGTCCGTTCTTCTTTCGGATGATTGATGATTTCATCCGGTGTGCCGGACTCGATGATTTTTCCTTTATCTAGGAATAAAACCTTGTCTGCCACTTGAGCTACAAAAGACATATCGTGACTGACCAAAATCATGGTCTGACCTGACTTGGCAGCATCTGCAATAGACTTCTCTACCTCACCGACCAATTCTGGGTCAAGGGCTGAAGTAGGCTCGTCCAAGAGCAAGACATCTGGTTTCATAGCAAGCGCACGCGCGAGGGCAACCCGTTGCTTTTGTCCACCTGATAAGTGGCGAGGATAATGGTTTTCACGGTCAGAAAGACCAACCTTGGCCAACTCTTCCTTGGCGATTTTTGTTGCTTCCTCGTCCGATAATTTTTTAACGACAACCAAACCTTCCTTGACATTGTCAAGAGCAGTTCGGCGTTCAAACAAATTAAACTGTTGGAAAACCATAGACAACTTGCGACGAAGGGTTAGAATTTCTTCTTGGCTAATCTGAGAAAAATCAACTTTAAAATTGTCAATCTGAATCGTTCCACTATCTGGAGTTTCAAGATAGTTTAAACTTCGAAGAAAGGTTGATTTCCCAGCTCCAGATGAACCAATCAAAGCCACTACCTCACCTTTTTGGATATCCAAGTTCAGATGATTCAAGACTGTCTGTCCTGAAAAGGATTTGCTTAAATTCGAAATCTTAATCATTAACGAAGGTCTCCTTTCACATCTGTAGACACTGTATCCGGTGCTGAGATAGCCATTTTTCTCTCGATGAAACGGCCGAGGCTTTCAATTCCGATATTGACTACCCAATAGACAAGAGCTACGGAGATGAAACGTTCAAAATAGCGATAATCAGCTCCACCTAAAATCTGAGCTTGGGCAAAGACCTCCACAACACCTGCGCTAAAGGCTAGAGAAGTCCCCTTGGTCAAACCGATGAGGGAATTAATCAAGGTTGGAGTCGCAACTACCGCCGCATTTGGAATAATCACGCGACGATAAACTTGCGCTCGCGTCATACCCAAACTGCGTGCCGCCTCAATTTCACCTGGATTAACAGAAAGGATGGCCGCACGAATCGTTTCACTTGCATAAGCCGCCTCATTAAAAGCAAAGGCCACAATCGCAAAAAGCGCTGCTGGAATCGCATTGATATTGAGACCAGTTCCCCATTGCTGGTTGATAGCTTTCAGTGCCAAAGGAATTCCGTAGTAGGTCAACATAAGTTGGACTAGGATTGGGGTGCCTTTTAAGAAGCTGACGAAAAAGGCCTGCAAGGGATATAAAATTTTAACACGATTGATTTTAACAATGGCAAAAATCAGGGCAAGTAGCAAACCAAAGAGTGCACCTCCAAGCGTCAACATCAAGGTTGTAGGCAGTTGTTGGACAATCCTTGGAATTCCATCAAAGACCGAACGCAAACTAAAGAGCTTACCATCCGGAATGAATTGCATCAAACTTTGGTACCAATCTGATGCTAAAAATGTTGTAACAGTCATAAAAACATCCTCTCCTGATAATGATTCATTCTATCATACTTCTGCTCGCAAGCAAATTATTTGCTACGGGCTGCTCAGACTTTGTCTATCTTCTAGTTTATCACACTTTAAAACAGGGATGCTATATATTTTACCTATCAAGGAGATAAATAAAAACTATCTCAAACCTAAGTCCTCATAGGGTTTTCTATAGCCGATTTGTTTAACAGCACCATTCTCCACCAAAATTGGACGTTTCAATAACATACCATCACTCGCTAGAAGCTTGGCTGCTTCTTGTTTTGACAAACTTCCCACCTTATCTTTCAAGCCCAGTTCACGATATTTGATCCCGCTGGTATTGAAAAATTGTTTCACTTCAAAACCGGAAGTTTCCAACCAGTTTAAAATCACGTCTTCACTTGGTGTTTCTTCTACGATGTGGACAGCTTTATAGTTCACACCGAGTTGGTCTAGTTCATTTTTTGCTTTCTTACAAGTTGAACATTTTGGGTATTCGATAAATTCTAACATCTTCTTTTCTTTCTATTTTTTATTTTCTTGAAATGCTGCACCTTCATGTTGCAAGAGCCAGGCTTTCTTTTCGACTCCAGATGCATAGCCTGTCAGACGATTGCCTGACCCCAGCACACGATGACAGGGTACTAGTATGGACCAAGGATTGCGCCCCACTGCTCCACCAATCGCTTGGGCAGAAGCCACTTGCAAGTCTTGAGCTATTTGTCCATAAGTTACTGTCTGACCATAAGGAATAGCCTGTAAATAAGTCCAGACTCGCTTTTCAAAATCTGTTCCAATAGGAGCCAAAGGTAAGTCTGATAGATCCTGAACACTGCCTTCGAAATAGGTATCTAAATAGGAAATAACCTGGTCTAGGACAGGATGTTTCTTAACTACTTCTATACTATCTCCAGCGATTCCCCTCTCAAAATGAGTTTGATCCTGTACCCAAATTCCATACAGATATTGCTTGTCAGCAACTAAGGATAAGGTTCCAATTGGCGACAGATAGAGCATTTTTGCGTACTTATTCTGATTCATTTTTTTAATTTCTGATAGGCCAAACGTTCCCCATCAACTGGAACTTTACCAACCTGTTGGAAGCCTAGCTTTTCAAAGATATGCTGCATAGCCTTGTTTTCTGCATGCGTATCTGAACGAAAATCTAGATAATCAAAACCTTCAATCAAGCCTTCTAGGAAAGTCTGAGCAACACCTTGTCCTTGGACATCTGCTGCAACAGCGATACGGTGAAAGACCAGATATTCTGATTCTCCCCCCTGCCAACTCCCTTCATAAATGGCTTCATAGGATTTCTCTGGGCTCTTGGTCACAGCAGCATAAGCTAGCAGTTCTCCCTCTTCCAAGGCAACATAAGCTTGACCTGAAATAATATCATCGATAATAACCTCGGCATTTGGATAGCCATTTTGCCACTGGTCGCTACCAGACTTGGCTAAGCACTTTTTGGCATCCTCCATCACCTGCATAATCGCATCTACTTCGTTTGGAAAAGCTAAACGAATCTCCATCTTTTCCCCTCATTTCTAACCAGTTTCTCTCATCATAGCATAATTTAAAGCTTTCTACAAGCAGTTGAAACTTGACTTTTGTTTTTTATTGTTTTATAATCTAGTTATCAAAACTAGATAAAAAGGAGTTGGAAATGAATTCTAACTTTTCCTACCCAAAATGGGAAGACATTCCAAACATTGACCTCTATCTGGATCAGGTTTTACTTTATGTCAATCAAGTCTGCGCCCCTATCTCTCCAGATAAGGACAAGGGGCTAACAGCATCCATGGTCAATAACTATGTCAAACATGGTTACCTGACAAAGCCAGACAAGAAAAAATACCAACGCAAACAGATTGCACGTTTGATTGCCATCACCACTCTAAAGTCTGTCTTTTCGATCCAAGAAATCGCTCAAACACTGAATACTCTACAAACTCAAGCGAGCTCAGACCAGCTCTACGATGCTTTTGTGGACTACATGAACCATGGGATTGATCCAGAAAATCCTATTATCCAAACCAGCTGTCAAACGGTTAAACTCTATCATCAAACTCTAGACTTAATCCTTATCAAAGAAGAGGAGGAAATCCAATGAATACCAGTCTAAAACTCAGTAAAAAACTCAGTTTTGGAGAGGAAATTGCTAATAGTGTGACCCATGCTGTGGGTGCAATTATCATGCTCATCCTACTCCCTATTTCATCCACCTATAGTTATGAAGCACATGGATTTTTATCATCTTTTGGTGTTTCAATCTTTGTTATCAGTCTCTTTCTCATGTTCCTCTCGTCAACCATTTACCACTCTATGGCCTATGGTTCGACCCACAAATACGTCTTGCGAATCATCGACCATTCTATGATTTATGTGGCTATCGCTGGCTCTTATACGCCGGTCGTATTGACTTTGATGAATAACTGGTTTGGCTATCTGATTATTGCCATTCAGTGGGGAACGACCATCTTTGGCATCCTTTATAAAATCTTTGCTAAAAAGGTCAATGAGAAATTCAGCCTTGCCCTTTACCTGATCATGGGCTGGTTGGT
The DNA here is from genome assembly GCF_041432205.1 of Streptococcus sp. 27098_8_51. Taxonomy (GTDB): domain Bacteria; phylum Bacillota; class Bacilli; order Lactobacillales; family Streptococcaceae; genus Streptococcus. Next base: position 62,283 of record NZ_JAPVZE010000001.1, on the reverse strand, counting down.
TCTGGCTATCATTCCTGCCATTATCAGTCAAACAACACCAATTTTCTGGAGTCTCATGGTAACTGGTGGACTTTGTTATACAGTTGGAGCTGGATTTTACGCTAAGAAAAAACCTTATTTCCACATGATTTGGCATCTCTTTATCCTAGCAGCATCTGCACTTCAATATATCGCGATTGTTTATTACATGTAAAAAAGTTGAGAATCTTTTCTCAACTTTTTTCTTTACACATATTGATAAAATACTGGTGCAAGCCAACATCATCTGTCAATTCTGGATGAAAAGAGGTTACCAGCATATTTTTTTCTTGGGCTGCAACAATTTGATCGTCTACTGTTGCTAGAATTTCTACACCCTCTCCAACACTGCTGATAATCGGTCCACGGATAAAGGTCATGGGAATCTGACCAACTCCCTTACAATCTGCTTCTGTATAAAAACTTCCTAGTTGACGCCCATAGGCATTACGCTCTACTACTATATCCATAGTGGCTAGGTGACTTTCTTCCTGAGAAGTAATTTCCTTAGCTAGCAAAATCAAACCGGCGCAGGTTCCAAAGACTGGGAGTCCAGATAAAATAGCTTCTCGGATGGGAATCAACATCTGTTGGTCACGCAAGAGCTTGCCCATGGTTGTAGACTCACCGCCAGGTAATATCAAACCGGACAAGTCACTCTGATGTTGTTGAAAATCATCTAAATTTCTGATTTGGACACTAGCGACTCCTAGTTTATCTAGCACTTTTGCATGTTCTGCAAAGGCACCTTGCAAGGCTAATATTCCGATTTTCATCTATTTTCCTCGCTCTGCCATAAGAATTTGGATTTCATTCTCATTGATACCAACCATGGCTTCACCTAGGTCTTCAGAGATTTGAGCCAGAATTTGAGGATTATGATAGTTGGTTACGGCCTTAACAATAGCACTTGCTCGTTTAACTGGGTCGCCTGACTTGAAAATACCTGAACCGACAAAGACGCCCTCTGCCCCCAATTGCATCATCAGCGCAGCATCTGCTGGTGTTGCAACACCTCCAGCTGCGAAGTTTACAACTGGCAATTTTCCATGTTCATGAACGTATTGGACCAATTCTACAGGGACTTGCAAGTCCTTGGCAGCCACATAAAGTTCATCTTCGCGAAGATTTTGAATACGGCGTATTTCTTGATTCATCATGCGCATATGGCGAACGGCTTGAACGATGTCACCTGTCCCCGGTTCTCCTTTTGTCCGAATCATGGAAGCTCCCTCAGCGATACGACGCAAGGCTTCACCCAAGTCCTTAGCTCCACAGACAAAAGGAACTTGGAATTCCTTCTTATCCACATGGAAACGGTCGTCTGCTGGAGACAGCACTTCACTCTCATCGATATAGTCAATCTCAATAGCCTCTAAAATCTGAGCTTCAACAAAATGCCCGATTCTAACCTTGGCCATCACTGGAATACTGACCGCTTCTTGGATTTCCTTAATCATCTTTGGATCACTCATACGGGAAACCCCACCAGCTGCACGAATATCAGCTGGAATCCGCTCCAAGGCCATAACAGCTGCCGCACCAGCTGCCTCTGCGATACGAGCCTGCTCAGGGTTCTGAACGTCCATGATAACCCCACCTTTGAGCATCTGTGCCAAGTTTTTATTTAGTTCATAACGATTTTCAGTCATTTCTTAATCCTCATCATTTGTATTGGTAGCTACCATTTCATTTTAAGCCAGATTAGAATGAAGTACAAGATAAAAAAAGGATAATTGTATGGGTACAGATTGATACTCAATGAAAATCAAAGAGCAAACTAGGAAGCTAGCCGCAGGTTGCTCAAAGCACTGCTTTGAGGTTGTAGATAGAACTGACGAAGTCAGTAACATATATACGGTAAGGCGAAGCTGACGTGGTTTGAAGAGATTTTCGAAGAGTATAACTAAAAAACTATCTGACCTTAACCTAAGGCCAGATAGTTCATCAAATTTTATTTTTCAGCTGTAAGTGCAGCCATTGTAATGTAGTTGTATGGTTTGTTGAAATGTGGCAAGAAGAATAGGTCTGTCAAAGCCAATTTATCAATGGTTACATGCTCTTGGATAGCAAGTGAGAACATGTGGATTCCCATACTGATTGAAATATCATGTGAAACCATTTGTGCACCAAGGATTTCGCGGCTGTCTTTATCAAAGACAATCTTGATGGCAACTTCGTGGTTGTCATGCTTCATAAATTCTGGTTTTTGAAGATCGTTAAAGCCAGTTTCAGTTGCATTGTAACCTGCTGCTTTTGCTTTTTCAAGAGTCAAACCAGTTGAAACCATGTGAAGACCATAGATTGAAATACCGTTTGATCCTTGCACACCGATTCCTTCCAATTCATGTCCACAAGCGTTATAAGCACCAACGATACCAGTACGTACAGCGTTAGATGCAAGAGCGATGTAGCTTGTATCTTTACGAGCATTGTCATAAACAGTCGCACAGTCACCAACAGCGTATACACCTGGGATAGATGTTTCTTGTTTCTTGTCTACAAGGAAGGCACCGTTGCGGAAAAGTTCAATCTTACCATCTGCAAGAGCTGTGTTTGGACGGAAACCAACAGCAAGAACCACCATATCCACATCAAATGTTTCTTTGTCTGTTACCAGGCGTTCAACTTTACCATCACCTTGGATGGCTTTAACTGTTTGACCAAGTGCCAAGCGGATGTTATGGTCTTCCAAGTTTTTCGCCATCATTTGGGTAAAGTCTTTGTCATAGTAGCCGTTCAAAACAGTGTCTACGATATCAACAAGCACCACTTCTTTTCCAAGACGTTCGAAAGCTTCAGCCAGCTCAACACCGATGTAACCACCACCAACAACGGCAATGCGCTCAAGGTGTTTGCTCTTGTCAGCAAGTTTTTCGATGACTTCTTCTGCATTTTGGTACAACTTAACAAATTGAACATTTTCAAGTGTTGCTTTGAATTCTCGGTTACCCTTAACGATTTCAACACCTTCGATTGGAGGCAAGATTGGAGTTGAACCAGTTGCAAAGATTAATTTATCATAAGACTCTTTGTGTTCTTTACCTTCAACTTCAGCAGTCACAACTTTGTTATCGTAGTCAATTGAAAGAACTGGTGAGTTCATGTAAATTTTAGCACCTTTTGCTTCCAATTTTTCTTTATCAGAGTAGAAGAGACCTTCTGGGCCATCAATTTGTTCCCCGATCCAAAGCGCCATTCCACAACCAAGGAATGAAATATTTGAGTTTTGATCAAATACTACGATTTCGTTCTCATGACCAAAGTTATCCAACATCGTATTAATACAAGCTGTACCAGCGTGGTTAGCACCAACTACAACGATTTTACTCATAGAAAAATTCCTACCTTTAATTTTTGATTTACTTTTCTAGTATATCATTTACTGTTAGCGTTTACAAGACATTTGCTCAGAATTCTCTTTTTTTCAGAAAAAAATACACTTAATATTAACAAACCTTATTTTTCTATCGTTTTCATTCTAATTTTGAGCATATTTCTTGACTTTTTGTCAAAATCCATTTGTGAAAACGCTGACTTTATGGTATGCTAGTTACATGGAAATAAAATGTAAGGGGTTTAATTTTTCTTTAACCAACTTATATTGAATGATTTCCTATGAAAAGAAAGGAGCTGGTAGCTTGCCTCTTCATTCACGTTCTGAACGGCTAATGGGAACAACTATCACGATTTCATTAGTAGATGAGCGGGCAGAAATCCTGCTTCAGGGCGCTTTTGACTTGCTTAAGGAGCTCGAATACCGCTTCAACGCCAATAGTCAAGAATCCGAACTGATGGAAATCAACTACCAGGCTGGAATCACACCTGTTAAGGTTCATCCTGACCTATTTGAACTGATTGCTCTTGGACTAGAGCACAGCCTAGCTCCCTCTAGCCATCTAAATATCAGTATCGGTCCCTTGATTCAAACCTGGCGAATCGGCTTTGCAGATGCACGACTTCCAGAGTTAAACGAAATCGAAGCTGTCTTGCCTCTAGTTAACCCGCATTTTATCAAGTTGGATCCGACTAACTTTACTATTTTTTTAGAGAAGAAAGGAATGAAGCTTGATTTAGGTTGTTTAGCCAAGGGCTATAGTGCAGATAAGGTTGCCCAGTATTTGAAAACACACGGTGTCACCTCTGCCTTGATCAACCTCGGAGGAAATATCCTCACCATCGGGAATAACCAAGCCAAAGAAGGGAAAGCCTGGCAGATTGGGATTCAAGATCCGCGAAATCCTCGTGGCAATCATCTCCTAACCATTCCTGCTTCTAACAAATCCGTTGTCACTTCAGGTATCTATGAACGCCACCTGACAGTAGATGGAAAAGACTACCACCATATCTTTGATAGTAAGACAGGATTTCCTGTCGAAACCGATCTTGCTAGCCTAACGATTGTCTCTGATAAATCCGTTGATGGTGAGATATGGACAACACGCCTTTTCGGAGAACGAAGCGCTTCTATCCTCTGGCAAGTCGAAAGTATAGATGGGATTGAAGCCATCCTCATCGACAAAGAGGGACGCCTTGCATGTTCTTCAGGCCTTCAAAATTGTATTATGTAAAAAGAGAAAGGAAATCTCATGCTAAAACTTATTGCCATTGTTGGAACGAACTCTAAACGTTCTACAAACCGCCAATTGCTCCAATACATGCAAAAACACTTTGCTGATAAAGCTGAAATTGAACTCGTTGAAATCAAGGATATCCCTGTTTTCAACAAACCTGCAGATAAACTTCTTCCCGCTGAAATTCTTGAAATTGCAGCTAAAATTGAAGAGGCTGATGGTGTGATTATCGGTACTCCTGAGTACGACCACTCTATCCCTGCAGTTTTGATGAGCGCTCTTGCTTGGCTATCTTACGGTATCTACCCACTTTTGAACAAACCAATCATGATCACTGGTGCTTCTTACGGTACACTTGGTTCATCTCGTGCCCAATTGCAACTTCGTCAAATCTTGAACGCTCCTGAAATCAAGGCAAATGTTCTACCAGATGAATTCTTGCTTTCACACTCTCTTCAAGCATTTAACCCAAGTGGCGACTTGGTTGACCTTGACGTCATCAAGAAATTGGATGCCATCTTTGATGACTTCCGTATCTTTGTGAAAATTACTGAAAAATTGCGCAATGCACAAGAATTGCTTCGCAAAGATGCTGAAGAATTTGACTGGGAAAATTTGTAAGATAGGAGACCGAAAGAATGAAATTTGTTGGACTTGTTGGATCAAACTACGATCAATCATATAACCGCAAACTCTTGGAATTTATTCGTCGCAATTTCAAATTCAAATTTGAATTAGAAGTCCTTGAAATCGACGAAGTTCCAATGTTTAACCAAGACGAAAAATGGGACGAAAGCTTCCAATTGCGTTTCTTGTATAACAAGATTACACGTGCTGATGGTGTTATTATCGCTACTCCTGAGCACAACCACACTATCTCAGCTTCACTTAAATCTGTACTCGAATGGCTTTCATACGAAGTTCATCCATTTGAAAACAAGCCTGTTATGATTGTGGGTGCATCATACTATGACCAAGGAACATCACGTGCCCAAGTTCACCTTCGTAAAATCCTTGATGCTCCAGGTGTCAATGCCTACACACTTCCAGGTAACGAATTCCTTCTTGGTAAAGCTAAGGAAGCTTTTGATAACAACGGAAATATCACCAACGAAGGAACTGTTAAATTCCTTGAAACTTGCTTAGATAACTTTGTAAAATACGTAGGAGTCGTTTCGAAATTGAAAAAACCAAAACCAATCGAACCAGAAGACTTGGATTGTGGAAAACCAATTGCTACAACCATCACAGAAGTTGATCCTGACGATCCAGAATGGGTAGAAAAAGTTGCAGCAATCACTGGTGCTGTTTCTGGTGATACCTATGTCAAATTGGACCACGGTATCCTTACAGTTAACCAAATCGATATGTTCTTGAAAGCTATGCCGTTTGAATTGACATACGCTGACGATAACAACCAATTCCTCTACTACAACAACGCTCACCAAGATCCAGACACCATGTTTGCTAAACGTGTACCACCTCAATCAGGTAGCCGTATGTCGACTGTTCATGGTTCTCTTCCACCAGCACGTATGAAGAACGTAGAGTGGGTTATCGGAACACTTCGCAACGGAAACCAAGAATACGTCCGTACGATCGTTCCAGGTTCTCCTGCAGGTGTCATCAACACCCACAACTACCAAGCAATGTACTATCCTGATGGATCATACGCTGGAATCAATGAAATTGTCTTTAACTTCCAACCATGGCTTGACTGGTACCTAAAAGAGACTGGTCAACGTTTGGTGGGTGGTAGCGGACCATTTGCTCCTGCAGCTGGAGGTCATGGAGACGCCGATGCTACTTCTGGTGCTTCTGATTCAGGTGATGCTGGAGGCCACGGTGGTGACGCTGATGCTACTTCTGGTGCAAGCAACTAAGAAACCAAAAAGGAGCCATTTGGCTCCTTCTTTTTTATTGCAACAAAAAAAGGGGAATGTAAATCATCTACACCCCCTTTCATTTTATGAGTTAGGATCATCTATACTACGGCCGTGCAAACCTTTTTCACGTTGTACCTGACGTAGTTTTTCTGGTGTGACGTCATTGCCTTCCTCGTCCACAATTTTGATTCCCTCGATGTGGTGACGAACAGATCGACGATAGCCTTCGATGTACTCCTCACGAAGTTTAGCTTGTTCCACTTTTTCAGCAGAAGTTAAGCCTTCTGTTTTTTTCTTTTTGGCAAGCTCATTGATACGAGCGATTTTTTTCGGATCCATTTCCTCTCCTTTGTGATAAGATACAGTCCGTTTGACTGAGTTTATTTAGTATTGATTTGGTTAAAACGAGCGAGCTTAGCTGCTTTCTTGGTTAATTGCGACAAGATTGCCAAACGATTTTGTCGAACAGTCTGATCTTCAGCCATTACCATGGTATTTTCAAAGAAAGCATCAATAACTGGGCTAAGCGCAAAGAGTTGTTCTAATTGCTGACTTGCAGTCCCTGACAAAACAAGTGATTCTACGGCTTCTGCCAAGGCTTTCTCTTCTTCATTCTCAAAGAGAGCAGGATCAACAGTATCAGTTCCTTCGGCTTTTTCAGCCAAGTTGAAAGCACGTGAGAGGGATTCGACAGATGGTTTGAAGTCTTCTTTCTTGCTTGCTTCCACAAGAGCACTTGCTGCTTCTAGCATATCCGCCACAACAAAGTTTGAACTTGCAAGAACTGCTTCCTTGATATCTTTTGGAGTTGAACCCATCATCTTATCAACACGAGCCTTGATAAAGTCCATAACCTCTGCTTTATTTTCATAAGTCAAGCTGTCAAATTTCAAGCTGTAAAGGCTATCGATCAGCTCATCCATAGCAATATGCCAACCAAAGGCATCCAAGATACGAACAACACCTTGCGTCGCACGACGAAGGGCATAAGGGTCGTTAGAACCTGATGGAATCAAACCTACTGAGAAGAAACTCAAAATTGTATCCAATTTGTCTGCAATGGCTAGAATGGCTCCGACCTTGCTCTCTGGAAGTTCTCCTTCGGCTGATGTAGGCATGTAGTGTTCACGAATGGCGGCCGCAACTGCTGGAGTTTCCTCAGCAAGAAGGGCATATTTCTCACCCATAATACCTTGGAGTTCATCAAACTCACCAACCATACCTGTCAACAAGTCAAACTTGTAAATGGCTGCTGCACGAGCTAGGTCAACTGTTTCATCCACTGACAAACCAGCTTTTTCTGCCAAGAGAATGGCAATCTGCCCCGTACGAATCATGTGTTCACGAAGAGAACCAATCTTTTCGTGGAAGGTCACATGGTTCAATTTTTCAACAAGATCTGAAATGACCAATTTTTGGTCTTCACGCCAGAAGAATTCTCCATCTTCCAAGCGTGCTACCAAGACTTTTTCATTACCCTTGATGACATTTTCCAAATGCTCTGCGTTTCCATTACGAACAGAAATGAAGTTTGGTAAGAGTTTACCGTCTTGATCACGAACAACAAAGTAACGTTGGTGTTCTTTCATCGAAGTCACCAAAACTTCTTCTGGAACATCAAGGTATTTGTCATCAAAACTTCCCATAAAGGCAGTTGGGTATTCAACCAAGTTCAAGACTTCATTGAGCAAATCAGCATCAATTTCGATACGTACACCATGCTCAGCTTCGATTGCTTTTATTTGGTCAACAATCATTTGCTCACGTTCACGAGGATCCGCGATTACAAACTGTTCACGAAGGTCTTCTTCGTAGCTTAATGCTGACTGAATCTTGGTTTCTTGTCCCAAGAAACGATGACCGCGACTCACACGATCGCCCTTGATATCAAGAAAATCCAAGTCAAACTCTTCTTCATCTAAAAGAACAGTTAAAGTGTGTACAGGGCGGATGTATTCAAAAGTGTTGTTAGCCCAGTGCATGCTGACAGGGAAAGTCAGTGACTTCAAGACGTCTACTACACCTGGAACAATGGCTTCAACTGGTTGCCCCACTTCTTCCTTGGTAACATAGACATATTCTTCACCTTTGATTTCACGGAATTCAATATCTTCAACTGTCAAGCCTTTCCCACGGACAAATCCTTGAGCTGCTTTGGTGAAGTTTCCATCACTATCCAGGGCAATTTTCTTTGCTGGTCCCTTGAAATCTTCTGTCAAATCAGACTGTTTGTCTGCAAGACCAGTCACACGAACAGCCAAACGACGTGGTGTTGAGAAGGTTTGAATGGCTTCAAAGGAAAGACGATTTTCTTTGAGGAAGGCTACCATTTTTTCACCTAGTTGTTTTTCGCTTGGAGTTACCACATAGGCTGGTAACTCTTCAAGACCGAGTTCTACTAATAAGTTTTTTGTCATGTTTTTTCCTTTACATTTTCTTCAATCTTTTTTGATATGCACCTTAGGTACTGGGGACGTCGCTAACTAACTTTTGTGAGTCTGTAAGGAAATCTTATACCAAATAAACTAAGATTTCCAACAGTCTCATCAAAGTGGATTTAGCTGACTGATTTTTGAACCCAAGGTTTCAAAAATTCCCACATAACAGTACGCGGTGCATATCCCTTTAGCAAGTCTTCGACTTGCCTTTAACGATTTTAGAGCACAATATTACTTACTATTCTGCGTCTTCTGCTAGGAGTTTAGCTCGTGTTGCTTCATCCAAAAGTGGGTAACCTAGGCGTTTGCGTTCTGCGACAAAGGTTTTGGCTACGACACGGGCTAAGTTACGGATACGGGCGATATAGCCTGCACGTTCTGTTACGGATACGGCACCACGAGCATCAAGCAGGTTAAAGGTGTGTGAACATTTGAGAACATAGTCATAGGCAGGGTGAACTAAGCCCTCTTCCAAGGCACGACCAGCTTCTTTTTCGAACTTATCAAAGTTTTCCAGCAACATCTCTTGGTCCGAAATTTCAAATGAATATTTTGAATGCTCGTACTCAGGCTGGATAAAGATTTCTCCGTATTTTACACCATCAGCCCACTCAATATCATAGACAGAGTCCACTTCTTGAATATAAGAAGCCAAGCGTTCCAAACCATAGGTAACTTCCGCAGTCACAGGGCCTGTTGCCAATCCACCGACTTGTTGGAAGTAAGTGAACTGAGTGATTTCCATCCCATCAAGCCAAACTTCCCAACCGAGACCAGCTGAACCAGTCGATGGATTTTCCCAGTTGTCCTCAACGAAGCGGATATCATGTTCCAATGGATTGATTCCCAATTTTTCCAAAGACTCAAGATAAAGTTCCTGGATATTTGATGGAGATGGCTTCATAACCACTTGGAATTGGTGGTGTTGGTAGAGACGGTTAGGGTTTTCCCCGTAACGACCGTCAGCAGGACGACGTGATGGCTCTACATAAGCCGCATTCCATGGCTCAGGCCCAATAGCACGAAGGAAAGTGTAAGGGCTCATTGTCCCCGCACCTTTTTCATTATCATAAGCCTGCATGAGCATACAACCTTGGTCATTCCAAAATTGTTGCAAAGTCAAAATAATTTCTTGAAATGTTAATTTCTTAGACATTGAATACTCCTTAATAAAAAATGATTTTTTGCGACACGAGTCTGCCTTGTCGATTTTACGAGGCAAGACGAGTTAGTACTGCGTCTAGCTCAGGCACTCTAGTGCTGAGCGTGGGGCAGTCCGACTGTAAGGAGGTCTCTGCCACTGACGCAGTGGAAAGTCAATCTTTTAGACATTGTTTACTCCTTTAATTTATATTATCTTTTTAGATTTATTCATCAAGCAACCAAGAAAAAGCTGGATCCTGAAAAATATGACGTTTGGGAACAGTTTGTAAATTCTGATCGCATTCATCTATTGTACCTAGTTTCAAAGCACAGACTTCTGGTATATTTTCTTGAGCAGTGAAAATTTGACTATGACAGTTCTGACAGTAATAGCGTTGTTTTCCTGGAGATGAACTATAGATAACCAACTGTTCTTTTCCATGCAATACTAGGTTTTTACTGCTAACTTTGGCATTCACTGTATAGGCAGACGCAGTTGCTTTCCGACAGAATGAGCAGTGGCAAAAAACTAATTCCGACAATTCCTCATCTAAAGTGTAGGTCACTGCTTTGCATAAACAAGATCCTTTAAGCATTATGCTCCTTTCTACTTAGGCATTAGACGAAATTCAAAAAGAACCGAATTTCAACACCCAAGCCTTGCGACTAGGGGCGTCAGAAACGCGGTTCCACCCTAATTTATTACTTCATTGTTTTTAAAAATACGACAGAAAGTGCCAGTTTCTTACCTTGTCCTACTTGGCTCCCACTATCCCAAGCTCGCTGAAGAACGCCATAAGACTTTCTTTCCTAGCTAGTATTATAGCAGATTTTCTAGCTAGTGTAAACCAAAAATGAGTCTGAAAACAAAGTTCCAGACTCATTTATTAGTAAAGCTTCAGAAACTCCTGTTTAAGGATGTCTTTTCGCTTTTGGTTTTTTGCCATGTAAATTTCTCTTGGCTTGTTTCAAGGCTGTAATGGCATCTTTGACATCTTCTTGGCTCGCTCCTGGATCTTTAAGGAGTTCCTGTGCCTCTTTAAAAGTTAAAAGATAAGCTGCTTTTTCTTTCTTGTCAGCATAGATAAATCTCGCGTTCTTTTCTTGGAAAAGGCGTTCATCTTTGACCAGTTTCTTCAGACTAGAGAAGTCTGTTGCCTTGCCATTCAGTTTGCTTTTAGCTGATGCTAGGGCAATGAGAGATTGGTCAATTTGATCCTGTTTAACTTTAGGATCCACAGCTAGTAAGGCGATTTCTTGGAAGGCACGATCATAAGCTCGACGTACTTTTTCCTTGGCATTCGCATATCGTCCAGTTTTAGTCGTTGCATAGTAAGCTTTCATAGCTTCTTTCAAGGCTGTAACGTTCGAATCTTTTCCATCCAAAGCTTTACCAGCAGCTTCAAGACTAGCGAGAACGCCATCAATCAATTCTTGCTTTAATTTACTTGACAAGGCTGACTGTGCCACTTGGAAAGCTCGGTCATAAGCTTTTCTCTTATCTGCACTACTATTAAAGTAGCGAGACGTTTCTACCAGTTCTTTTTGTTGATTTACCGCAGCAATCAAGGCCAACTTAGACACAACAGATAGACGCAAAGCATTATTTCGACCTGGCTTCACGAGCAAGGAAACGAGATCTTCAAGGAGTTCATATCCAGTTGGCAAGGTGACTTGTACAGTATAACGACCTGTAGCAACTTTCTTACCAAAGGCGTATTGACCGTATTTTTCAGCAGGAAGAGTGATACTTGTCCCATCTTCACCTTTCAAAACTACTGTAGTCGTCTTTGGAACGGCTTGATTGAAGGAAACAGACACCGGTGCATATTCTAGGAGATTTGCTAGGAAGGTAATGGTTTGGAAACTATTTTCTTCTGTCAAGTCAAACTCTTGGGACAAGGCACTGATAAATTTCAATTCTGTTCGGTCATAACTGAAAATTTCTGCTGTATAATGACCAAACTGTAAGAAATGAATCGCTTTTGTCTTGTCAACATCAACATATTGTCCCTTGCTATTTTTGATTCGATAGACGTAGAGGGTATCAATATCCTGGTTTGTTTTTGCATCCTTCAAGGCAATTTTAACTCGACCACTATTTTGATCGCGGACAAGTTCAGCAAGTGAGATATAGTCTACATTTCCTGCATAGTCCTCAACAAGATAGTAAATATTAGCCTTGTCAACATCCTTAGGAAGTGTATAACTACCATCAGCATTGGCCTTAATCAGATGGGTGTTCTCAAGCGCACGAGTTCCAGACTGGTCTTTCCCAGTTAGAACCATGGTCCCTTTCTGGTCAAATGGTGTGAGGTAGAAAACTTTTTCTGAAAGGATACCGCCTTGACCCACATCTTTTGGTTTGCGAGCTACGAATTCTTGGTTTCCATCTTTAAAGCGAATATAACCACTTGTGATGACAGGTTTTTGAGTATCAATCTGAATTTTAAAGGTCGTGTGTTGTTCTTTGGCTCCTGGAACATCTGGTGTGTAACTAATAACATAGTCATATAAACCATCTGCAACAATATTCCCATCAAAATCCTGGCCTCTCCAAGCAGTATTATCTAGAATATAACTCTTCAGATTTCTACTGTCTCCATCAAAATAATTCTTACGAAGATCCTTTGCATCACCCTCCCAAATAGGATGTTCATGCTTGGTATCCGTAGCCGCATAAACTGTAGCCCGAAGATTTACAAGATTTCTCAAAGCAACCGTTTTATATTCAACTAGGTCTTTGTTTCCATCATCATTTGGAGAAATGGCAATACGGACATTCCCTTTTTCGTCCAACTGAAGAACATGCTTACCTTCAGCATTTTGTTCGATTCCAAGAACGGTAATTCGGCGTCCTTGGCGTTGACCTTTAGACACTAGAAGGTCATTTTGCAAGGTAGCTAGATAGGTAGCATCATTAGAGTAGTTAACGGCGGGATTTTCTTTGTCTACTTCCGTGTAAAATCCATTTTTCCCTTCTCGGACAAGATTGTAAATTGGTTTTTCGACAGCAGGGAGATTTTGGAATTCTCCTCGGAAGCCCATAAATGCAAGACTCACAACATCCCCATCATCTGCTGGATCTACAAATCGAACAAAACCTTCAAGGAAATAGCCATTTGGCATTTGTTTGCTGAGTTCAGTAGCAAATTTTCGAGCATCTACTTTAACAGTGACTGTTTGACTGCTGTGGGCTTTGACTGTCACTTCTGGCCAGACTGTCTCCGTTAGTTTTCGAGGTCGAAGGGTGAATTTTCCATCTTGGACCTCGTCTGTATTGGTATTCACTACCATCTTGAGAGTGCGGTCAGTATCTGAAATATTGTGTACAGTGACCTTGAAAGTAAATTGATCTCCAACATTTCCTAAAGTCACGCTTGGATAACCATTTTCACCCGTTACATAGAGGTCTGTTGACACTGCAGCAGCTGTATCCACAATACCAGAACCTTGCTGACGAGGAGAGGTATAAGTGCCTGTGTCCTTATTAACATGTGGTTTTGCAGTTGACATGATCAATGCCTTGACAGTCTCTGATACTTGCTCAGGAGTCAATTCTGGATGGTGTTTTTGAAGGTATTCCTTAACCAGAACTGCAACACCCGTAACGTGAGGAGCCGCCATACTGGTTCCGCTGATACTACCATAGGTATTGTCATTAAAGGATGAATAGATATTGCCGCCAGGAGCTGTCACGTCCGGTTTCAATTGTCCATCGGTAGTCACTCCCCAACTTGAAAAGTCAGATAGCTGATTGGCTACATCAGAAGGGCGATTATCCATCTTGTCATTAAAAACAATCTTGTAGTTTCCTGATTTTAAGGCTTCACCATACTGTTTAGAAATAAATACAGAAGGAATTTTCTTTGCTTCATCATCAATAGCCATATTGATATTTGCACCTTCTACATTATTGTAGATCAAAGCACCAACTGCACCGTGTTTTCGTGCATTTTTGATCTTCTCTGAAAAGTTCATGGCTCCACGCTGAATGAGGGCAAGTTTCCCAGTTAAATCCAACTTCGCAAAGTCTTCTTCACGACCTAAGCCTGCTTCGACGTATTCGTACTCTTTTCCTTTTTCAAAGTCCTTATCTGCTTCAGGTTGATTATAATCAAATTTTCCGTTATGAAGGCCGGCATTTCCCTCTAGACCTTTAACTTCAAAAACGGCTGTTGTCAATGTTTTATTGTTGACAGAAGCAACTGAAATCGAATCCTCAACAGTGGATGGATTTCCAACCAAGCCATAGTCTGGGTTTTCAGCTAGTGGTTTTGAATAACCATTTCCGAATGTATTACTATTTCCTGCTGAGATAAGAACAGAAACTCCCTTGGCACGAGCCCGTTTGATGGCATCCACAATATCAGAACCAGCATCGACCATAGAACCAGTGCTAGATCCCAAACTCATATTAATGGCATCTGCTCCTAAGGCAACTGCATCATCAATCGCCTTTACATAAAGGGCAGAACTGGTCGTTTTTTGGCGATCTGAAAAGACACGCATAAACATAACTTGGGCTTCTGGTGCAACACCATAGACCTTTTCACCATTCGGTGCTTCTTTATCAGGGTTTCCAGCTGCAATCCCTGTTACGTGCATCCCATGAGAAGTTCTTTCTGCTTCTTTGATCTTATCTGTTCCGTCAAAGTAGTCATAGGCATAGACAACCTTATCGCTATACCATTTACCGTAGTCGATTCCAGCAGCCTTTTTAGCTGCTTCGATGGCTTCCTTGTTTTTAAATTTTGCTTTTGACGGATCCGAAATTCGAAGAACCTCATGATTCAAATCAAGCCCTGAGTCAATAATGGCAACAACGGTCCCTGTCCCCTTGTAACCAGCCTTCCAAGTTTTCGGTACTGTGATGATATCATTGCTTGAAAGACTATTTGGTTTTGCAGACTCAGTTTTTTCTTGTTCTTTTTCTGTAGTTGCTGTTTCTCCAGTAGTTTTAGGAGCTGTCGTTGCTTGAGTCTCTTTTTTCTCTATTGTAGAAGCCTTCTCAGTAGCAGGCGCTGGACTGGTAGCGACTGTTGTTTCTTTTTGGACGACACCTTGGTCTACTTCTTTTGCAACTGCGCTATCTTTTCCTGATTCTTGGGCTTCAGCAGTTTTATCAACCGGAGCATCTACCTTAGCATCTTGTTTACTAGCATCCTCTTTAGAAGTTTCAGCTTCTTGTTTCTCTCCAACTACTGGTGCTATCCCATTAGTATTGGTTTGGTCAGTTGAAGAGTTTGAGTGTTTATCGTCTTTTAGCTCTGTCTTAATTTCCTGAGTTTGAGCTTGATTTTCACCTGTACTCTGCTCATTGGCACTGACTTGACTTGCTCCAAAAACCAAAGCAGTTCCCAATAAAACTGAAGCAAGACCAAATTTGTATTTCCGTAATGAAAAACGTTGTCGTCTATTCATAAATAATCTCCTTTTTCTTTAAAGTATACCTATTATAACGCAAATAATCATAAATTTTCATAAAAATCTGAATTGTCACAAAAATGTAATATTTACGTATATATTTTGTTTATTTAATTTTATCATTCGTGTTATTTGTTCTATCAAACCAATACTTTCTAAATTCGTTCCTATATTTCAATCCATAAAATTATTTCATTATACAAACAATTTAGATTTTTTATACACAAAAAGACTAGGATTTAAAATTCCTAGTCTTTGTTATTTCGGTATAAATAGATTTTACAAACTAAAAATCCATCTCATCCACACGAGGTGCACCCGAAGTCACTGAAATTGTCTTTAAGACTTCTCGCTCGTCTCTGCTGAGTTCAATCCCAAAACAGTCGAGATTGCTCTGGATGCGAGAGGCTGTTACGGACTTAGGTAGAGGTAAGAAACCTTCTGCCAAACTCCAAGCCAAGGCGATTTGAGCCACTGATTTCCCATGCTTATCAGCAATTTCTTGGACTTCTTTCTGTTCAAACAACTCTCCTTGGCCAAAAGGTCCCCAAGCCTCTAAGAGAATTCCTTTCTCTCTACAGTAGTCAACCACTTCCTCTTGATAAACTCCTGGTGCCAAGCGCACCTGATTGACCGCTGGAATGACTCTTGCTGTCTCAAGCAAGGCATCCAAATGATGGGGAAGGAAATTACTAACGCCGATAGCACGGATTTTGCCTTCTTGGTAAAGGTCCTCCATCGCTCTCCAGACTTCAGCATTGCGAGTTTTCCATTCGTCATTTTCTCTTAAAGGTTTTGGATTTGGCCAATGGATAAGGTACAAATCTAGATAATCCAATCCCAGTTTTTCCATTGATTCTTCAAATGCTTGGCGAGCTTCATCATAGCTGTGATTAGTATTCCAGAGTTTGGTCGTTACAAAAATTTCTTGTCTTGGAATACCGCTATCTCGAATAGCACGTCCAACGCTCTCCTCATTTTTATAGATAGCTGCAGTATCAATATGACGATAGCCAGCCTTTAAGGCTTCTAAAACGGCTTGGTAGGCTACCTCTCCATTTTCAGCTTTCCATGTTCCAAATCCTAGTACAGGAATTGAAACTCCATTATTAAGGTTGTAAGATTTCATCGTTTTTCCTTTCTATGTGAAGAAAATCTAAAGAAACAAAATCCTGATTATCAGAACACTTGCCCCTTTAGATTTTAACAATTATTGATCACGATCGTAATAGATCTCGTGAGCTTTCAAGCGAGAATTGAGCAATTCAGGAACGGTCACAAATGTATACCCTTCACCCTTTAAATACTCAATAACACTTGGTAGAGAATTAACAGAAGGACCATGGATATCATGCATGAGGATGATGGAACCATTGCGAACCTGACGTTGAATCTCTGTCAAAATAGCTGTCTCGTTTTTACTCTTCCAGTCCAAACTATCCACGTCCCACATGATGAAGCTTAAATCAAGGCCGTTTCGAATATCATCAGTAATGGCACCATAAGGTGGGCGCATCAGTTTAGAGCTTGATCCTAAAACTTGAGTTAACAAATCTTCTGTATCAGTAATTTGCTTTTTAGCATCTTCGAGCGAAAGTTGTGAAAGAACGGGATGACTCCAGCTGTGGTTTCCTACAACATGACCTTCTGATTTCATTCGTTTTAGAAGATTTTCATTACCTGCAATGTTTTTACCAAGTACAAAGAAGGTTGCTTTTACACCATATTTAGCTAAAGTATCCAAAGCTTGTGTGGTTGTAGTTGGATTTGGACCATCGTCAAAGGTTAAGGCTACAACCTTTTTATTTTTCTTAGCAAAGTATGCTTGGTAAAGTTCAGCATCCTTTTCTAATAGATAAGAAGACTCAATGACATCAAAGAAACTGGATATGGGCAAAGCAATTTCCTCAACAGTCTCTCCAGCATTAGCAGGATAAAGGATGATTTGACTATCCTTATAATCAAAGCTCCAAGATGTCAATTCTTGGTCTGTGAAGCTCTTTATAACTTGATCAATTTTTGCCTGGTCAAGTTTCTTATCTTCTAGAGTTGATTTGATTTGACTCAGTAAGAGTTCCTTAGCCTTACTTGCATCTTTGAAGAGTTTACTGAGGTCAAAAGCTTTCCCATCTTCGGTCAAGAAAATTTTCCCTAAAGAAGTCTTTTCTTTTTCTTCAACCTTTGATGCAGACAAATCGTAGACTTGCTTGCTGATATTACGAGCAACAACTCCCTTTAAGACGGGATCCAATTGCTCACTATAATAAAAGACCAAGTCCTCTTTATCTTCCAGCTTTTCTTTAATATCCTGGTTGATTTTTTCTCTAACAGACGCAATGACTTCCTCTCCTTGCAGAGGGTAGTAGGCAATCACCTCAGCTTGACCTTTTCGGAAATGGTCCTTCTGACTACCTGAGTTGAATTGCTGGTCCTTTTCGCTTTTTAGCGCTTCAATTTTTTGTTCGTAAGATTGCTTTTGTAGTAGCTTATAACCAATAGCACTTCCTAATAGAATCGTAGCAATTCCTAAGATTCCAACAAGGGAAAGCAATAGCCTTCTCGTTTTATCGTGAGAAACACGTTTCGCTCTATTTTTTTTCATATTTCCATCATATCAAATCGAGGCTATTATTTCAATGATAAACAAGAATTCTGATTTCTTTTTAGAAAAATAAAAAAGCTTAGAAATATCTAAGCTTCTCGTTTAGAAACGAATCGTTTCACGTGTTTTCTCATATGAAGTTACAAAACGGTTTGTGACTCCTGGTTCAGCAACTTCCAAGGCTTGTGAAATTTTTTCAAATGACGCCTGGTAGTCAAACTCTTTTTCAAAAATTTCAAGCGCTTCGTTGAAGGCCTCTTGGATACGCTCATCAAATGAACGGTAACGGTTTGAGTATTGGAGTAGTTGCTCAGTCAAGGTTGCATATTGAACGATATCATAGGTTTCTGTTTCAAGTGCTTCCATATCATTTGTTGCGACTTCAAGAATTCGTTTAACCGATTCAATATTCACTTGTGGTTGTTCTAACTCTGCCATCAAATCTTCTGTGTTATGACTTGCAGTAAAGAAAAGTTTCAAGAAACTTTGAGGAATACCTGGCAAGTTTCTCTTCTCCATGTAACGTTTGATAGTATGCAAACGGTTCACATAGACATTTGCTTTTTGGCGAGCATTGAGGTCGTCTTTTTCAATTTGCGCAAGTCGTTCGCTAACAGAGATTTGCTCATCCTCTATATCCTTGAGGTTGCTTTGAAGCATTTCCAACTGTTCTTCAAGAACAGAGAAGGCTTGAGTTGGCTCGCCTTGGTCTTCTGTTACCTCTAAGATAGCTGTATCAAGTGCAGCCAATTCTGCTTGAAGACGACGAACATGATTGCCATCACTTTCAGGAAGAAGGTAGGTTTTAGTCAAGCGTTCAAGGTCCTGAACAAGCACCTGATTATTTTCTTTCAAGTGGTTGAGATAAGTTGGTAATGTAGCAAGAAGACTTTCAACCACTTTTTGAGCTGCAATTTCACGAGTGAAGATATCATAAAGTGCGTTGATTTCTTCTTGGATGCGATTATTTTCATACTCTGCATTGTCCAATTCCAACTGACGAATATTTTCTTGATTATTTTTCAAAGACTCATGCAAAAGTTGGAAACGAGACTCGATATCTGTTTCTGTAAAGTGGTAGTTGGCATCCAACAGCTTGCGATAGCCTTCTTCCAAATCTGCCAATTGGTCTGGCAATTCCTTTGTCAAGGTTTCAACAAGAGCTGGAATTCGCTCAACGATGTGTGTCAAAGCGAGAATATGATTTTCAGTTGAATCAAGAATTGCTGCCGCTTCAACTGGGTCACCTGATGAATTTAGGGTAACAAATTGAGAGAATTCAGATTGGATGTTTTCCAATTGTTTCTCAATCTCAGGAAGGGCCTTACCATATTTCTCTGAATCTTCTGCAACGGTATGTTGAAGGGATTCAAACAAGTCCAAGGCATGAAGGACACGGCCACTATTCTTAGATTCTTGCTTTTCAAGTTCAGAAAGGGCATTGCGAATAGCTGCAATATCTTCTTCAATCAAGCCAATTTGGCTTTCAATTTGATCAATCTTGTGAGCAGCTTTGAAAAAACGGAAAGAATTATTGTAGCTTTCAGCTTCAAAGAGGTGATTTTCAATATCAGCAAATGAATTCAGAGATAAATCAACCCATTTTTGGTTCCATTCACGGAAGGTCACCTGACTTTGACCAATCAAGTGCATGTTTTTAACGGCTTCAACCTCATCATTTACAGGAAGGTTGTAGAGTTCTTCTTTTCTTTCTTCAAGGGCCGTTAATCTGCTTACATTACGCTTACGTAAAAAGATAGCTGTTACATAAGCTAAGATCAGAATGACTGCAATCGCAACCATTAGATAAATTAGTTGTCCATTAGACATATCAAACTCCTTTTATACTAGAAACAATCGTAATGATTATATCATATTTTTTAAACCAAGGGAACTATTTCCCACATTTTTTAGACGTCAAGTGTACTGTAAACAGCGTTTTCTTCGATAAATTCGCGACGAGGTTCTACTCGATCCCCCATCAACATATCAAAGATTTTATCTGCTTCGGCAGCATCATCTACCGAAACACGCGCCATCAAGCGATGTTCAGGATCCATGGTTGTTTCCCACAATTGGTGGTCATCCATTTCTCCCAAACCTTTATAACGTTGGATGGTTGGTTTTGAACGCCCTTCACTATGACGTGCTAAGGCTTCTTGGAGTTTAATTTCTTGATCTGCACCAGGTTGAATGTATTCTTTGATCTCACTTCCCACTTTAACCCCATAAATCGGTGGTTGGGCAATATAGACATAACCAGCCTCTAAGATTGGTTTCATGTAGCGGTAAATCAAGGTTAGCAGGAGAGTTCGAATGTGGGCTCCATCAACATCGGCATCGGTCATCAAAACGAGTTTTTGGTAACGAGCCTTAGTGACATCAAATTCTGCACCAAATCCTGTTCCCATGGCTGTGAAAAGACTTCGAATTTCTTCGTTTGCAAGGATTTTATCCATGCTAGCTTTTTCAACGTTCAAGATCTTACCACGAATTGGAAGGATAGCCTGGAACTCACGGTTACGACCAGATTTAGCTGATCCACCAGCTGAGTCTCCTTCGACGATGAAGAGTTCGGTTTCAGCAGGATTATTAGAAGAACAGTCTGCTAGTTTTCCTGGCAAATTGGAAATTTCCAAGCCAGATTTCTTGCGCGTGACTTCACGCGCACGCTTGGCAGCTACACGAGCCTTGGCAGCCAAGATTCCTTTTTCCACGATACGCTTAGCAATCTGAGGATTTTCCATGAGAAAATCAGAGAAGGCATCGCTGAAAAGGCGATTGGTAATCTTGACTACTTCACTATTCCCCAGTTTGGTCTTGGTTTGTCCTTCAAACTGCGGGTTTGGATGCTTAACTGAGATAACTGCAGTCAAGCCTTCACGGACATCTTCCCCCGTTAGGTTGTCTTCATTGTCTTTTAGCAATTTATTTTTGCGAGCATAGTCATTGATAACACGCGTCAGAGCCGTACGGAAACCTTGCTCATGCGTACCACCTTCATGGGTGTGAATGTTATTGGCGAAACTCATGACGTTTTCGTGGTAACCGGTTGTGTACTGCATGGCTACTTCAACTGTGATATCATCCATCTCACCGTCTGTGTAGATTGGTGTATCAAAGATAACATCCTTGTTCTCGTTGATATATTCAACGTAGCTAGCAATCCCACCCTCATAGTGGTAATGTTTAGTCTGTTCGAGACCATCACGCTTATCTGTGATGGAGATTTGAAGACCTCGGTTCAAAAAGGCTAGTTCTTGAATACGTTTGTTTAATTTTTCAAAGTCAAAAGTTGTTGTTTCTGTAAAAATCTCTGGATCTGGTGTGAAGTGAACTGTTGTTCCCGTTTTATCCGTATCTCCAACCACCTCAAGATCAGCAACAACATGACCACGACGGTATTCTTGGTAATGAATCTTACCATTTTTGTGGACATGAACATCTAGTTGCGTTGAAAGAGCGTTTACTACTGATGAACCTACACCGTGCAATCCACCTGAAACCTTGTAACCGCCACCGCCGAATTTTCCTCCAGCGTGAAGAACTGTAAAGACGGTCTCAACAGCGGGACGTCCTGTCTTTTCCTGAATATCAACAGGAATTCCACGCCCATCATCCACTACGGTGATGGAGTTATCTGGCTCTATAAAGACTTGGATGTGACTGGCAAATCCAGCTAGGGCTTCGTCAATTGAGTTATCAACGATTTCCCATACTAGATGGTGAAGACCTTCTTTTGAAGTCGATCCAATATACATACCTGGACGCATACGAACAGCTTCAAGTCCCTCCAAAACTTGAATTTGACTGGCATCATAATCCTGTGCCTGTTGATTTTTGATTTCTTCTGTCATTTTTTCCCTTTTCTTACATGTCTATTGCTTGTCTCAATGTCGCAACGTTATTAAAAAGATAGGCATCTAAGCCAGCAGCTTTACCTGCTTCTACATCTATATTTCTGTCACCAATGACCAAACCAGATGTAATATGATATTTATCACGTAAATAAATCATGGACTCAGGATCTGGTTTTCGTTTAAAGCCAGAACTGGCAGTCACCACCTCGGTGAAGTAGTTCGCTATCTGGGTCTTAGCAAGAAGTTCTAGAACTTGGTCATTTCGATGAGAAACCAAGAAATGGCGACCACCCTTGTCCGAAACGTCTTTGAGTAATTCTGGAATTCCCTCAAACAAAACTGGATGTTCTAGCTCACGCGCTTCATTTTCTTTATAGTTCTCTAAAAAATCCTCGATATCTGGTGCAAACTTCTCGATGGCAAAAGCTGTCGAAACCTTCAAAGCTTCGTAGACTCGGTCGTGTTCTTGCTCTATTCCGTATTGGGCTAAGGTTTCTACAAAGGCTGCAGTAGAAGTCTCATAATTATCCAATAGGGTACCACCTAAATCCCATATATAGTCGTGATATTTCATACCCTTCATTATACCATTTTTTTATGAAAAAAGCGATGATTTCCTAGATTTTTCGGCTCTATAATTTATATAGAGAGTAAAACACTATTGCATCGATGGAGCCTTTTTGTGAAGAATAGCTCCTCTATAAATAATCAAGCAAAATCTTTCTTATCTCAAATGTACAAATTAAAGAATAGAAACTACTAACAACCGCGTCATTGTTCACAAACGAAACGCTTTTGGATTTTCAAACTTTAAAAATAGAATACTCATTGCTTTGAATACCACAATAGAGTGCAGAAAAAGATTATTCCAATATGGAGTCCCTTGTTAATTCATTACAGTTCCCAATGATTCCATCTTTCTTTTCAATTGTAATTTATTCTCCAAACAGGCAAAAAACGATAACGTCCTTTTAAGGTGTTATCGTTTTTGTATATCATCAGATAAAGTTTGATTTTTATTGAGCTAAATTCGATTAGTTTCTTCCGAAGTTTTGACCTCTACCATCGCGGTCAAAATACATCCAACTTCCATCTTCAAGTTGAATCCATTTGCTTCGAGCCATATCCCCTGAATTGGCATCGAAATATCGACTAACCCCATTCACATCAACAACTTTTCCTTTGACTTGCTTGCCGTCTTGCGTGAAATAGAGAGTCTGTTGACCAACCTGCTGCAAGCCTGTCACTGCTTTTCCATCTTGATCAAAATAGTACCACTCATTTTGGGAACCTTCGACAAACTTGTTGGTTGCCATCTCTCCTGAGTTAGCATCAAAGTAACGGATACTCTTATCTGAAAGTGTCACGATTTTGCCCTTGACTTGCTTGCCATCTTGGTCGAAGTAAAGTGTTTGTTTGTCAATCTTTTGAAGGCCTGTCACTGCTTTACCAGTTTGGTCAAAGTAATACCATTCGTTCTTGGCACCTTCTGCAAACTTGCCGACTGCCATTTCTCCTGAGTCGGCATCAAAGTAACGGATGGATTTATCAGCCAAAGTTACTACTTTACCCTTGACTTGCTTACCATCTTGGTCAAAGTAAAGTGTTTGTTTGCCAATCTTTTGAAGACCTGTCACTGCTTTACCAGTTTTGTCAAAGTAATACCATTCGTTCTTGGCACCTTCAGCAAACTTGCCGACCGCCATTTCTCCTGAGTTGGCATCAAAGTAACGGATACTCTTATCTGAAAGTGTCACGATTTTACCCTTGACTTGCTTGCCATCTTGGTCAAAGTAAAGTGTTTGTTGACCAATCTTTTGAAGACCTGTCACTGCAACTCCATCTGCTCCGAAATAGTACCAATCACTTGGGTTATCACCTTGAGCAAAACGATTGATAACAGCATTTCCTGAATCCTTGTCAAAGTAACGAAGTTTGCCATCTTTAGCACTCACAATCTTGCCCTTAACCTGATAGCCGTTTTCATCAAAGAATTGCTGTCCATCTCCTATCTTGACAAGACCTCGAGCCATAACGCCCTTGGCATCAAAGTAACGCCAGTTTTGACCATCAGTAGTGTAGTAACGGTTGAGAACTTGGGCACCAGTTTGATCATAGTAGTACTGATTACCATTTTCATCTTCACGGATAGAATCACGAAGTTGAATACCATTCTTCAAGAAATAAACGTGCTTGCCATCAATTTCATGAGCACCTGTTACAAGATAGCCTCGTTTATCGAAGTAATACCAATTTCCATTTTCATCTTGGATAAAGGAATTTTTAGCTTGATAACCACTAGTTGAATAGAACTTAGTACCATTGGCATCACTAACAAATCCTGTGTAAGCATTCTTATTAACTAATTGCTTAGGCAATACTATCTCGCCATTTCTGTTAGTGAGATAGTCGTTGCTAGCCCAGTCTTTAAGAACATAGTAAGCACCACGACCTAAGATATTGGTACCATTGAAGTACTTAGCCGACCACTTGGTAATCTTCTCATCTGTTGTCATCTTTTGACCATTGGAAATCTGTACTCGTTCAAAGATTTCTGGATATTTAGCTTTGAGCTCATCTAAGAAGGCGCCACCGTACTTACCTTGGAAATCAGTTCCATTGGTCTTACTATTAGCTACATAGAGTTTTTCCTTGATTTCTGCACCTTCACGGTAGGTTCCGTAGTTGTTGACACGTGTTGCTGTTACCACTTCCTTACCTGGTAGGTTATAGATTTGGTCTGGTACCCAGTCCGCGATGGCTTGGATATTAACACTGTGAAGCGCACGAAGAGCATTGAGCAAATCTTTTAAAGAACCATATTTATTGTTCTTGCTCATCGCCATATCATAGCGGTCTTCAAAGGCATAACCATTCTGAATGATAGAATCTAAGAAAGTACCGTCTTGGCTAGATACATACTGAGGTGGTAGCTCAAATGAAGTTACTCCCCATTCCTTGAAGAGGTTGACATTTTTAGCAATAACTTTATTGGTATATTGGTCATCGCGGGTTGCAAAGTCTTGGAAGTTAGAAAATCCTTCGTAAATCAACTGAGAATCAAGGGCTGCGCTAGATTCGTAGACCTGACCACTAGCGTTTTTCTTCTTGCTTGCTGTTGTACGAGCATCCTGATCTGCCTTAGCGCCAACTGGTACCCAAACAGCCAGATATCCAGAAACCTGTACATTGCTATAGCCTGCAATATCATTCATATCAAAGGTTAAAATACCATTAGCATCTGTCTTCTTCCAGAGCGATTGCGGCACTTCTTCGTCAGTTAGATAGCGGGAAATGCCATCTTTGGTCGTCAAAAGCACAGGGCGATAGTATTGATTCTTGTGGGCTGCTCCCATATTGACTTGCAGTTTATCCCATTCGTTCAGTTTCAGGTTAGGGTTGTTAGAAGCAATAACAGCCATCCCTTGGGTACGGGTTTCTGCTGTTCCTTCATCTGTTGCTTCATTGGCACCAGTACCGTAGCGAACAGAAGTCAAAATACCATTGTAAGACCATTTATCAGCCTCACGAGGTACACCCATATATGTGACTTTCATGTCTTGTCCACCTGCTACATACTTAATACGAGCACGCAACAAGGCATCGATAGCATCGTGGTAAGGAGATTTTTTCTCCATGTATTGACCATCATCGGTATAGAGGTCACCATAGTAGACCCGAGTGATAGAGTCTTTATTGGAGAGCATGAGAGCATGAGCAGTTGGGATGTTGAACTGCGTATACTTCTTGTCTGCCTTGCGCATATCTTCGTTGTAGATCTTGAAGGCTTGCTTGAGTTCATCCATAGTAAAGGTCAAACCATCCGTGTTTGGATTAATATTTTCTCGGATGATGTCGGCAATAACGGTTTGTACTTCACTGTCATGAGCCCGAACAAAGATATAGTTAGCCATCCGTTCGCCATTTTTCTTTTCAGAAGAACGGTCATTTAGACTATTTGTAATCGTTGGCTCTACTCCGCTACGGATAGATAGATTACGCATGAATGAATAAAGCAAGGACAAGCGTAGCTTGTTGTCAATTGCTAGTTGAGCACCTTTAGTATCTTTGTTGTAGTCAGGATCGTTATCAGACCAAGCTTCCAAGATAGACAAATGCTTGATAGCTTCTTCTTCACTTTCTCCCACCTTGTAGCGAGACTTGAAGTAGTCAGATGCGATTTGGAGCAAGTCTGCGTTGACATTGTCCACCGCATCGACACGAACTCCATCAAAATTAGCAGTCGGATCATTGGCTACGATGCTTCCAAAGTTCATCATAAAATGCAACCAGTTGAGTTGTTCGGCTTGAACAGCTGGATTAGAGTTGTCAAAGTCGTTAGCGAGCAAGAACTCATAACCACCGTTTGACTTGTCAATGAAGTACTTAGGTGTACCTGTTTGACTAGTAGGGGTACGGTTAAGCAGACGGAACTTAGAGTCAGCATGAGAGCTCTTCTCATTATTAGTATAAAGCAAAGCTCCACCCTGCAAGTGGTCCTTTTTAGTACCAGTTGTTTCAGACTCTGACTTGATATTCCAGTTTGGCTGGGTTTTGACAAAGGCACCCATCAGCGTTCTCAACCATTTGGTATCGCCTTCTTTACCAATTTTTTCCTCAATTTTGCGCTGAACCTGCTGAGAAGCACCTGTCAGGAGAGCTTGTTCCACTTTGTTTTCAAAAGCACCTGCTCCCAGACCTTGCTGGTTCATATAGTTGAGGTAATTAATCTGAGTACGTTTATCAGGCCACCAAGCCATCAAAAGAGGACGTAAGTCTGTTTCTGTCGATGCCGTCCATGTTTTTCCATCTTTTAAGATGAACTTTGGACGATACCAGCTATCTGCTGTCAAATAACCGTCTACAGTTTCAATATCCTTGTCAGTCGTACCATAGAAAGCATTCTTTTGGGAGAATTCATTATTGAGACTGCTGGTTCCTTGTTGGAACTGATATTCATTTGAATCAACTAAGGCACCCGTTTCTGCATCAAAATAAAGTATTCTCCCATTAAGTTCAACTGCAAAGTTCTTTTTAACTGTACCATCGTCCTGAACATAGTAATTTTTACCATCAATGGTCTTAATATGAGATAGGACATCATCATCATGGTCAGCATTTACAGGTGCAGGTTGAGCCTGATCTGCTACCATTCTTTCAGCTACTGCTCCTTGTTTTTGAGCAGGTTCGGGCAAGCGATCTTTCTTTGCAACCTTTGGATTTGCAACAATCTTGTCTTCAATAGCCGATTTTTCTCGCTTGTCGCCTTCTTGGTCTTGGGCAGTTGTTGGCCTTGCTTGTTTATTCTGGTCTGCTACTTCAGTTTTAGGAGTTTCTGTGATTGCATTAGCAGCTTTAACTTCTTCAGCAACAGCAGCCTTTTCTGTAGATGCTTCTTTCGTATCTGCTGGTTTAGCAGGCTCTTGAGCATTGGTTTGAACTGTTGCTTCTGTATTTTCTGCTGGTTTAGCAGGCTTTTCACTAGCAGCAACATCGTCTGTCACCTTGTCTGCAGGGGTTGCTTTTTCTGCTTCTTGCTCAGATGCTATTTTAGCTTGGGCTGGAGTTTGCTGACCCGGATCACTAGTCTGAGCTGTAGCAGGTTCTTGAACCACAACCTGCTTTACATCATCCGCATGGACAACGCCTGGTTCTAGACCAAGTACCTTTGGTGCTACAATAAGGGCCAAGGTCGTCAAAGCAATGGCTACCCAGTTTTTCTTAACTTTATGCATCTTATAATGAATCTTTTTCTCCATCATAAAGCCTCCTTCTGAATTTAGTATAAAGTTATGCCCTTATTCTAGTATATTTTTCAAAATGATCATTTTTTGTTGCACATCTACAACTATGAAAGGCAAATTCTTTCAAACTGTTCTTTAAGTTTTTGGGCAACACCAAAGGAATCTAAAAATTCAAAAAAAGATAGGCATTGCTCGATGTCACTGAGAGCATTAGTATTCCCAACCTTGTAGGCATACAGAGCCCTATGATACTTAATCAGCGTTCGATCATATAGATCTGTTTCAGGGATTTTAGAGTGGTCGAGATAATTGAGAAACCTCATAGCAACTAGCAGATGGTTTCCTTCTATACAGACGCTAATGACATTAAGTAGCATCTTGATAATACGGCGGCGATTTTCAGGTAGGTTGTTATAAAACTGGGTACGATTGATCATCTCACTAGCAAAGGTTTCCAGCGTTTCCAAGGTCATCAAATCAACACTGTTTGTAAAAAGCCAGAGTTCATAACGTCCCCACTCCTCAACAGAAAAGAGATGATCCGTCAGGAATTCTATATCCTTCTTGCTAATCTGAAAATCTGAGCAACAGGAGGACAAGAGGGCCCTGACAATGATTGTATTGAGTTTATAGTTTTTTTTCTCAGGAAACTGTTCGGTCAATGCTTCTGAGCTTGACAAAATATTTTGGAGCTTGACAACATTGTTTTCCTGATATGCATCAGCTACTTTTTTTGAGAACAGCACATCATCTGAATCAATGTAATTATGGTAAACATACTGAAACTCCTCTAGGGAAACGGCCATATTTTTTAAACAGCAATAAAAAGAATCAAGTGTGATCCCATTGACTCCCCGTTCAAAACGGGATAGCTGAGCCACGGAAATATCACCAGCAGCCACCTCTTTCAGGGACATTTTTTTTGATTCTCTAATGACTTTGAATATTTTTCCAAATGCTTTCAACATATCACTCCCCCAGTTTCGTATATGCAAAAAATTCTTACTAATTTTAATATACTAGTAACACGTTTCAATTATATTACAGAGAAAGTACTTTATATTTCAAATTAATACAAGCAGATTAATTCGCATGATAAAGCATTTTAATATAGCATTTATTGAATGTTCTATCTTTTTCATGAATCTATTGATTTCAGTAGAAATCTGAACTATTCTATCTAACAACTTGAAAACACTAACATTTCTAGAGATAGATTTCCTTCTTATGTTAAACGAATCTTGGTTGATTTATAAAAGATTGATATAAAAGCGCAGGACAATCATATGAAACATTTTTTAGAAATGGAGTAAATAAAAAAACGAGAGCCGAACTCTCGTTTTACTGTTGATTTCCAAAGACATCTCGATAGAGCATGCCGTCTCGTAAACTTTCAGCATCTCCTCCCAATTGCTCTACCAATTCATAGGCAAAGGCAAGTGCGGTTGACGGTCCTCGGCTAGTTGTTAGATTACCATCTACAACCACTGTTTGTTTTTGATAAATTCCGTCAGTAATTTGCTCCTGAACTCCGTCATAACAAGTAAAGTGCTTGTCTTTCAGGACACCTGCTTGATGGAGAGCGATTGGAGCTGCACAGATAGCTGCAATTTTCTTTCCAGCTTGATCAAAGGCTTTAATCTCAGAAATGAGGGCTGGATTATCCCGTAGGTGAGCTGATCCTGGCATGCCACCTGGAAGAACTACCAAGTCATAGTCAGACAAATCACCATCAAAGATACGGTCGGCTGTTACCCGAATGTCATGTGATCCCGTCACCTGCTCCTCAAATCCTACCATATCACAGGAAATGTTTGCTCGACGCAAGACATCGATTACTGTCAAGGCTTCGATTTCTTCAAAGCCATTTGCTAAGATAACTGCAACTTTTGCCATAGTGGCCTCCTTATTTGATTTGTTTTAGGACGACTTTCTTTCGTTTGAATGGAACTTTTCCACTTTTCTCTTCTGCTAGATTGGTCTGGTAACTCATAGACAAGAGGAGACCAACACCGATGAGGTTACTAATAATTGCGGAGCCCCCTTGAGAAATAAATGGCAGAGGAATACCTGTCAAAGGAAGTAAGCCTGTCACGGCACCGATATTTTCAAAGATATGGAAGAGCAACATCATGATAAAACCAGTCGAAATGTAGGTGTAGAACTGGTTATTTGACCTGAGCGTAATCTTCAACATACGGTAGATGAGAAGCAAGTATATAGCAACCACAAAGACTGAACCAATAAAGCCAAAGTCTTCTGCAATTACGGTGAAAATCATATCACTCTCACGTACTGGAATGAGGAGATTGGACACATTGAAACCTTGTCCAAACAAGCCACCACTTCCAATCGCAATTTGTCCCTGCGCCTGTTGATATGTTGTTGTTTGTGCAAAGTCAAAGGGATTGAGCCAAGCCAAGATGCGGTTGATCTGGTAGGTTGGCATCCCAATCTGATGCAAGAAGGCACGTCCATCCTTGCTTATAAAGATGGCCATGAAGCCTACAACTGCAGTCACTCCTGTCGCAAAAACAGGAATGATAATCTTCCACGAAACACCTGAAAGGAGAACCATACCGGAAAAAATAGCTACAAAGACCAAGGCAGTCCCCAAGTCACTTTGTAGGGCTAAGAGGATCAAGACTGGTATGGTAAAGGCAATCATCCAACCAATCAATAGGAAATCCAAGGGAATAGTTCGTCGCCATTCCTTGTGTTTTTGAGTGAATCTTACAATGGCTCGAGCCAACATCAAGATATAGGAAATCTTCATGAACTCCGATGGCTGAAAGAGTGTCGTTCCACCAATCGATACCCAGTTCTTGGCACCTGTTGACGCTACAAGATTTGGATTGAAGAAAACAAGAGGTAGGACCATCAAAGCCAACCCTAGACCATAAAGATAGGGAGTCACCTTCCATAAAAACTCGGTATTAAAGAACATGACCACAAATCCAATGACAAGCCCCAAGGAAATCCAAGCGATTTGCTGACCTAGAATTGGTAATACATTATTTGGATAGTCATGACTAACTGCTATATAAATGGCCACTACTCCAATCACCAGTAAACAAAACACTGGTAGGAGAAGGCTATAATCGACTCGAGAGTCGAGTGAACGTTTCATATTTTTTACCTTTTCTCTTTCTGGGATTTTTCTTTCATTCTATTGCGACGAGATTGGAGAAAATCAGCTACAGCAGGCTCTAGCTGGTCTCTAGAAAGGACCTGAACAGTCCTTTCTTTTGACAAGGCTTGAGCGATTTGTTTGCCATAACGCTTGCTGACGACACGACTGTCTAAAATCACAGCAACCGAACCTTGGTCAGACCGTCTAACAGTACGACCAAGGGCCTGCTTTAACCGAATAATCGCCATCGGTAACTGATAATCATAAAAAGGATTTTTCCCTTCTTGACGCAGCTCTTGGTTTAGTTTTTTGGTTAACGGTTCTTGGGGATTTTGGAAAGGCAATCTCGGAATCACTTGAATCACGCAAGGATGGGTTGAAAAATCAACTCCTTCCCAGAAACTACCTGTTCCAAGCAAGATCTGGCGTTCACCTTTTTCAAAACGTTTTTTCAGTTGGCTTGGTTCCCCATTTTTATACTGAGCTAGATGCGGTTGGTCGAGCAGGTCTGAAACAGCCAGCAACATCTCTTTTGAGGTAAACAAGACCAGTATGGGTTCTTGAAAGGCCTGTAAGCTTCGAGTGACAGAAGCCACTTCACTAGCATAGTCAACAGGTGAAACATCTGTCACAAGAGGAAAATCATCGACTAGAAAGACTTCTTGTTGCTCCTGCTTTGCTACATCAAGCTTAACAAGCGGAGCATCTGGAAATCCCAACAAATCTGCTAAGGAAACCCGATTACTGATTTCAAGAGTGGCCGATACTCCTAGGAGTCTACAATCTTCTGGCAATAAGTCTGCTAGTATAAAGCGGCCTTTTTTACTTGAACAAATCAAGACATCCTTGCTCGATTTCTCTGCTGTAGCAAGCCAAAATTCACGATCCGAGGTGAAAAAGTTTGCAATTTCTCGATACTCTGGGAGAGTTAACTCCGAAAAATGTTGGCGCAACTCTTCAAGAGAATCCAACCACTTTCCATTCTTCAGACCTGACTGATAGTGCTCCATCAAGTAACGACATTCAAAACCTATACTCTCCAGCAAGCGTTTCTGAACCAAATCTTCCTCTGTCTCCAAGGACTTTTCAATTTGAGTTACAAGTTCCTCAAGGCGATAAGCCTGCTGGGCTAGATTTTCGAGAGCTAGCAGCATTTTTTGAGCTTCATCCAAGATCAGCAAACGGTTATCGACAAACTCTGGATTGTCTTCCAAACGAGTGACCAGATAGGCATGATTAGTCAAGAGAACGCGACTGGTCTTGGCCTTTTCCTGCCCTCGTTTCCAAAAATCCTCTGTGGCAAATAAACTTTTCTTTGAAAGCTTGCCATCGTGGACTAGTTCTGGCAGAAAGTGCTGGTAGCGATAAAGCTGCCCGATTTCGTCCAAGTCACCTGTCTCTGACTCTGTTAGCCAGATAAGCAACTGCATTTTAAAGCGTGTGAAAAGGCGATTGGACTCCAGTCGATGGAGAACTCGGTGAAAGGCATCCAGTTTTAAATAATTTTGAGGCCCCTTGAGACTATGAATTTCCAGATGGAAGACCTCTTTTAAGCGCTGACCTTCTTCTTGCATGATTTGATTTTGAAGAATTTTGGTCGGAACACTCACTAGGATACCTGCTTGACTCTCCAAGTTCAAAGCTGGGAGGAGATAACCATAAGTCTTGCCCAGTCCCGTTTGGGCTTGGATAAAGGAAGTCTGGTGTTCTTCCAATAATTGCTCAATCTTCTCCGCAAATTCCAACTGTTGCGGACGCTCCTCCAGCCCCAATAAAGAAATGTTTTTAGCAAAGTCTTTGGATAACTTTCGTGGGACTAAGGCTTTGCTTTCCTTTCTGAGGAAAAGCCCATGAAGTTCCATCAAGTCGGGCGAAGATAAGAGAGATTGTTGCTGATAGACCTCCTCAATCACCAGATAACTTTCATAGAGAAGGTTGTCTGCAAGGTTTAATAAGCTTTCTAAGAGCCCTTTAGGTAGCTCAAAAAGTTTTTGACGCATGTAAAGCAAGAGTTCAGCTGTTGCCTGAGCATCTGACAGGGCAGTGTGGGCATGTTCCAGCTCAATTCCCAACTCTTGACAAAGGATACCTAAGTTATACTTTTCAAACTGAGGATACAGAACCTGGGCAAGCTCAACTGTATCCACCCGCGGTGTGCGCAATTCATATCCTTCAAAAAAGAGAAATTCCGCCAGAAGGTTGGCATCAAACTGTACATTGTGCGCAACAAAAATACCGTCCTTAACCAATTCAAAAATTTTTCCAGCCACCTGAGAAAATTCTGGTGCCGCAGCCAAACGCTGATCGGTCAGACCTGTTAATTCTTTGATATGAGAATCCAAGGGTTCGTGAGGATTGACATCAGTCGCATACTGATCGATAATTTCACCATTCTCAATCACCACAATGCCTACTTGAATAATTTTTGCCTTGCTTCCGGTGCTGGTCGCCTCTAAATCAACGACCACATACCGATCATTTCTCGCATTCATCATTAAAAATTATATCAAAAAAAGCATGATTTGACACCCCTCAACTTTGATAACAATCTTGCTTCACTTTCGAGTTTGATTAAAAATCAAGACCTTAAAAGTGAGAATTTCTCGCAAGTTTAGCAGTTACTTGCCAGTTCTGAAGTATTTGAAAAACTTATCAACAAAGCTACATCAACATAAAAAGACAACCAAGGTATTAGCTGCCTTTTTGAGATATTTTTTTCATTGTTTTGGGGAGGAGCTTGCTAATTTCTGTTGGCAAGACAAGGTAGTTTTCTTGAGCTAGTTCTTGAGCAATGGCTGAGTGCAGATGGGTCGCTACTACTACGCGTTCATAGAGATTGACATGTGGAAACTGACCTGCAAAACCTGCAATCATCCCAGCCAAAGTATCTCCCATCCCACCGGTTGCTTGATAGGGACCTCCAACCTCCAGTTGATAGTATTCAGGTTTGCCAGCTTTCCAGATACGAGTCGCTGGACCCTTCTCAACTAGAATTGTTCCTTGAGGAAAAGAAGAAAGAGCCCTAGCAGTCGTCTCTGTATTTTTATGTTCAAGAACTATACCAGACAGTCTTTCCCATTCCTTTTGGTGGGGAGTAAGAATGAGCTGACTAGATGGAAATGGCAAATGACCTTTTGCTAAGATGCCCAAAGCACCGCCGTCTACAATCAAAATCTGGTCTTTTCTGAGACTGTCAAAAACTCGTTTTACGAGTTCTTCTCCAAATGCATCCTCTCGCAAACCCGGACCTAACAAGACAACTTCTGCCTTTTCCAACTGTTCTTTTAGTAATGCTTTATCCTTTAGAGAAAAAGCCATTGCTTCAGGTAAATGGCTGTGCAGGGCTGAGATATTCTCCTTATCCGTGCCAACAGTCACCAACCCTGCCCCACTTCTGACAGCTGCAATGGCTGACATGATGATAGCTCCCCCATAAGGATAAGTCCCTCCCAGTAAGAGCAGACGTCCGTAATCTCCCTTATGGCTATGACGAGAACGTTCAATAATGACTTTTTCTAATAAAGTTTGATCAATCACTTTCATCGTTTTTTCCTCAACTATCCTTTATCTGATTGTTTTAAAACAACTTGATAGACTTTCTTAGTCCACTCTTCTAAGTCTTCTCCATCATAGTCAAGATAACGCACCCTATCTTGTATTTTAGTTGGAATAATATTTTCAAATTGGCACTTATTATGAGTTGGAATAATGCAAATATACAACTCACTTAATAAATTAAGCATGTCCTTAATTTTTACAGCATGGTAACCATCAAAAATATAACCAGGAACTTTAATCAAATCTGTATAGATAAAATGAAAACTTACTCCAGGAATAAACTTATCTTGTAATTCTTTCTCTGAAGGAGCTCGACCTAATAAACGTTCCATCGCCAATCGATAACCAGAACTTGTATTTGACCATCCTAACATAACATAGTCAAAATAATCTTTCGGATCAGATGCAGCATTTCGACTATCCAAAACCAACTCCTCAGCATCTCGCCTAAAGGCTTTCATAGCAGATAAGAGCTGACCTGTTTTAAAAATAGAAATCGCTGCATCTATAGTCGTAGTATGGCTACAGTAGTCTGAAGTCACTAGCCTCTTATGTAGATCATAAGTCGAGGCTACTCTTTTATCTGTAGGGGTAAATGGTGGCAGAAAGGGTTGCTGACAGATGTAATCTAAAATTTCTTCTTTTAAACAAGAATCAGCACACTCAATACTTGTTTGACGTTTATGAAGTTTTTCGTAAGCTATAAATTTAGCAATTTTTTCTAATTCCCACTCTTGAATATTTGGATAATCAATTAGTGCTAAGTAGTATATTCCATCCCATTGTAAACTATATTCTCCATTATAAATTTTTAAAATCATCTAATCACCTCACTCCATTATACAACAAAAAGGTACACACCTTGCAATTTGGATTACTATTTTTCTGTCTAACTTTTGGGGTACAATTCACCTCTCTTGCTTACACCTATATAAAACTGGAGAAGACCATGATTGTCTTCTCCAGTTTTTAGATGCCATCAACTTACAATAGTTGAAAAAGAAACCAATTTTTAATCATCGACTAATATCTACAAATAGGATGTCATTAGACGCTGAGACTAATCTTCTTTGAGTTTTGCAGTTAATAAAGCTGCTGACAAGGCCAAGGTAACACCTGCCAAGAAAACAGCTGTTTCTGACTGTTTTTCACCAGTTTCTGGCAATCTCTTGTCTTCCTTGGCAACTTGAACTGGTGTTTCTGGGGTCTGAGCTTTTTCTAACGAACTTAGTTTAAACTCTGGTTTTTCTACTGTCGGTGCTGGTTGATTACCTACTGTAGCTAGAATACCACGGTACTCTGGAAGTTTATGTTCTAGAGCCATTACAGCATTAACGCCACCCTTAAATTCAGGTTTCTCAACACTTGGTACTGCTTGATCTCCTACTGTGGCTAGAATTCCTGTGTATTCTGGAACTTCATTTACTGCTGCTTCTACAAAGTTAGCACCTCCTTTGAATTCTGGAACTTCATTGACTGGAGCAGGCTCCTCGCCTTTACTACTTGAAATAGATGCTTTCACTCCTACTTCAACAATGCGATCCTGAGCCTTTCTTTCTTCAGAATGAACAAGACTTCTAGTAGTACCCAAAACTTGAATATAGTCAACTTTTTCTCCATCTTGTCCTTCAGAAACGATACGACGTTGACCTTGAGCAAGTTCAGGGTTTTCACGAATAACTTCTTTAAACGGAAGCGGAGTCTTTTCAATTTCCAAACTTGGAGTTTCTGCTACTAAGTTCTTAACGCCTTCTGTTGGTGTTGTTTGGAAGGTAGACTTAAAGTGTAAACGATATTCTTTCACCAGATTTCCATCTTTGGAAACAAGACGAACCAGTGTTGGAAGATTGGCATTTCCAGAATCCACAACTGTAACTACTCCATGTCCACTAGTTGTTGCAGTGACTTTTGGTTTTGAACCCATTGTTGTTAGAGTGTAATCTGTCACATTTGGATCAAAGTTTTCCAATGCTTTTCCGTCAATCGAAATAGTCGCTGATGGTGCTTCCACTTCTGCTCCCTTGCCTGCAGAGTAGGCTGTAAATTCTACAAGTGCAAGACCATTGGTAGTAGCCTTACGAGTCATGCGAGCACGAATTGCTGTCGTTTGAACCGGATCAAAATTAAACTCGATTGGTTTACCAGCTACTAATTCTCCAGAAGCTTTGTAAGGAATAGGTGCCCAATTTTCTGCCTTGTTGAATGGATGGTCAGCATTTTCTTCATAACGAGAAATCGTACTTGGTTCTGTAAAGGCAGGGCCAATATATCTTTCTAGAACCATTTTCTCTGGGGCATCTGTTCCACTATCTTTAAAGAACTGAATAGCTACTTTCCCAATAGATTGAGAAGCAATTTTTCCATCCTTCTTAAAGAGTAATCCAACAGAAGTTTCTTGATTTTTCGGAGTACGAGACCAGTTTGTCCAACGTCCATCTTCATTGTATTTTCCATCATTGATATAGAAAATTCGATCATTTGAAGCTGCTTGAGTATCGTTCGTTGTCGAAGCAAAGGCTTTAGAATCAGTTTCATTGTTGCTTGGATTTTCTGAAATGACTTGATTGCCTTTAGCAACAACTGTCACCTGCATTTTAGTCGTTAGATTTGTACCAATGACATGACCGGTAACTTCAAATGTTCCCTCATGCTCTGTCGCATGTTCAGGAATAGCATCCCACTTCACTGCAAGTTTATCTGTAGTCCAATTAGTTGAAGTTGGATAATAAACACTTACTTCTGAAGGAAGTTGAAGATTGTCTCCAACATTCAAGATTTTAGCACTGTTTTCTGCCGCAAGAGGTTGACTAGTTTCTCTCTCATCATTGCGGAAAATTCGATATTCTTTCAACACCGTACCATCTTCTGCTTTCAAGATGAGACGTGTTGCACCTTTTGGACTTGTTGCAGGAACAACTGTTACCAAACCATTATTGCTAGCTGTTGCTGTGATTTCTTTGCTAGATTGAGGAATATAGTAATCTGTCTTAGATGGATTAAAATGTTCAAGATCCTTGCCATCTACCTTGATAGAAATCTCTGAACTTGTTTCACTTAAGACCTTGTTTCCAAGCACAGTTAGCTCTGTCAGACCAACACCTGATGTTCCATCTGCTTTCTTCATACGAATACGAACAGCGTAGGTTTCGACCTTGTCAAATGTGAAGTGATTTGTTTGAGTTGCAGACAGCTGACTTGGAGCATGTAAGTTTTCAACTGCTTTCCAATTGTCTGGATTATTAAATGGATGATTGCTATCTCGTTGCGCATGACTGACATCACTTGGTAAATCTGGAATTTCTTTACCTACATAATATTCAACTACATATTCTTTTGGAAGACCAATTGCTCCATCAGTATAGAAATCAACCGACAAATTGTTGACAAAACGCTTCGTCAAGTCTCCTGAATTACCAAATAAGATAGAAGCCCAGTCGTTATCAGTATTTGTTCTCCAAGTAGTCCATCTATTTTTAGCATCTGATGGCGTTCTTGATACAGTCAAATCGTTCAAGGTGTTGGCTGTGTCATCTCCTCCTGTATTGGATACAATGGCAGCTGGTAATTGTGAACCTGTCCATTGTTTAGAGATATTATTTCCAGCAACCACTTGACTAGACACTCGAACATGAGCTTTAGTTGTCAGATTGCTACCTACTAAACGACCATTGATTTCATAGACCCCTTCAGTTTGACTAAAGTTGGCTGGAACCTGATCCCAAACAACATCTTTATAGATAGTTGTTCCGTTAGAATGGTAAGCCCGAACATTAGCTGGCAATTGAACCGTCTCACCCTTAGGTACTGTGAGACTGATTTCCTCTGCAACTTGCAATCCTTCAACCGTTACAGTCGCTTGAGCTTCAATATCTGTGCCTTCCACATGTCCTTTAAGCGTAAAGCTATGATAGTGCCCCAACTCTTTTTCATCTACCTTATCCCAAGCTACAGATACTTTGCGTGGCAAGCCCTTATCAAATTCTGCTCCAACTTCTTTAGGTAGATTCGGTTGCTGATTGATATCTGTAGAAACAGACACAGGATGAAGTTTCACAATCTTCTTGCTGACTTTATTTTCTTTAATCACCACTTCAGTGGTTACAGATTCTGTTTTCTCTGTTTGATTATCGATTCGAGGTGTCAAAGTCACTCTTCCCTTAGTATAGAGGAATATATTCTGACCATTCACCTCAAGATGTCCCCCATCAGATGATTTAGCTTCTAAGTGAATATCTGAAGCCGAAAACTCTGTTTGTGAACCATCCTCATAACGACCAATGACGTGGTAAGTTAATACTTGATCTTCAGTGGCAGTTT
This sequence comes from Streptococcus sp. 27098_8_51, assembly GCF_041432205.1. Taxonomy (GTDB): domain Bacteria; phylum Bacillota; class Bacilli; order Lactobacillales; family Streptococcaceae; genus Streptococcus. Next base: position 23,583 of record NZ_JAPVZE010000001.1, on the reverse strand, counting down.
CTTTTCCTTCTACAACCACTTCCAAACGTTTCAAAGCGGGAGCTTCCTTCACAAACTGAATTAAGTAAGTTTGAACCAAGTCACCCTTTTGGTCACTCAAGAAGACAGAAGCCTGATAACCATTATCAGCAGAAGCTTGCTGAACAGTTACTTGATATCCGGTAGTCTGAGCTCCAACACTTGGAATAGTTGCAGTGTAAGGAAGGGATACACGGTAATAGGTCTTGCCAGACTCAAAATTCTCAAGAGCTTTATCCCCAACAGTAAGTCCTGTAATGCTACTTGTTGTTTCCTTACTACTTGCGATAAAGGTTGCAGTCACTTCACGGTCGTCATCTACCAATTTACCAGTAGCCTCCGTACGTCCACCTTCCTTGTTCAAAGCAGCAGGGTCTTTCAAGGTCCAAGAAACAACATCAGTATCAATCAAGCTACCATCTGTCAGAACAGCTGTGACCGTTTTATCCAAATCAGCCGCATTCGTTCCAACTGGGACTGTAGCAACTTTTGGTAACCATCTATCTAAAGCAATCACTTTAACAAGTGCCTCAGCTTTAGTTTCCAAACCTTCTACACGTCCTGATACTTTTTTCTCACCTGCGCTTGTAAGCAAGTCAGATGGCATTTCCCAAGTTACAGTCTTTTCCTCAACACTACCGTCACTATAAATAGCTGTTACTGTTTGAGGTAATTCAGGATTTGTCGTCACATCAGTTGTTGCTTTTACAGGAGCAAAGGCTACAAAGTGACGATTTTCTTTCTTACCAGACACCGTTGCGACCGTTGCGCTATCAGATGTCAAACCAGCAGAATCTGCAAAAAGAGTAAATTTACCTTCTTTTTCTGTTGATTTTACAATGACAACCCCTTTACCATTGAAAGCACGTCTTTGCCATGTTCCATCTGCTTGAGCTTTGTAGCGTTCACGACTAGCTTGTTCTCCATTATCCACACCAACGATTTGTCCCTGACCATGAAGATTGAAATGAACAAGATTGTTAGCTGTAGGAACCACATTACCATCGCCATCAACAATTTCATAATGGATGTAGGATAGGTCCTTTCCATCTGCAGTGATAACATGCTCTTCTTTAGTCAGACGAACTCTTGCTGGCTCCCCAGCAGTTGTCACACTATCACGCGCAATTTCGTTGCCATTTTCATCTCGAGCAATCGCAGTCAGTGTGCCTGGTTGGTATTTCACAAGCCACTCAAGATACAATTCACTTGGTTTAGCTCCCTCATGATATGGACGTCCATCTTCTGTCCTTTTCTTAGTAAATTCCTTTTTACCAAGCGACTCTCCATTTAAGAACAATTCGACGCTTGCAGCATTTGAGAAGGTACGAACCGGAACCTTTCCATCAATCAGCATCTTGCGATCCTTAAGGGTCTCTTCAGTCCAGTTCCAATGTGGTAAAATGCGAACAGTTGGCTTTTCTTTAGCACTATACCATTCACTACGGTAAAGGTAGAAATCATTCTTTGGTAAACCAGCTGTATCAATAATACCAAAGTAAGAGCTCTTGACAGGTGTACTATCTTGGTTATGCCATGGAGTCGGTTCTCCAATATAGTCAATTCCTGTCCAGATAAATTGTCCAGCATAGCCAGCACGATCACGGTCAAAAGTCCATGATTCAGTAGCTGTTCTTCCCCATCCAACACGGTCATTACCATAGTCAGATTGTTCATAGTGACGATTTGGACGATTGTCATGTCCAAGGATTTGAGCAGGGTTATAATAAGAATCACGCGTCCTAGTAGCTGAAGAGGTTTCAGAACCATAAATGAGCCAGTCTGGATGCGCTCTACGAACAGCATCATAATTACGTTCACCATAGTTCATACCGACAGCATCCATAATTTCTGCGAGTTTCAAGAAATCACCTGTCGCTGCACGACTAAATTTGTTTTCCCCCATGGTTACATAACGCTCAGTATCAATCGCTTTGATAACTGCCTTCAATCGTTTAGCAGTTTCGATAGAACGAGGACTACCATTTGCCTCCTCTACCTCATTTCCAAGAGACCACATGACGATAGACGGATTGTTCTTATCACGTTCTACCATTGTTCTGAGATCAAAATCAGACCACTTCTCACCCTTCTTAGCCTCCGGATGAGTTGCATCTTGATCAAAGAACCGTCCATAGTCGTAAGTCTTCTTGCCACCATACCAAGTATCAAAAGCTTCCTCTTGAACCAAAAGACCTAAACTAGCTGCAGCATCAAGCAACTGAGGACTCGCTGGATTGTGGGTTGTTCGAATAGAGTTAACCCCCATATCTTTCAAGAGTTTTAATTTACGATAGGTAGCCTTATAATTCTCTTCTGCCCCCAAGGCTCCATTGTCATGGTGAATACTGACTCCGTGGAATTTCATGCGTTCACCATTCAGAGAGAAACCTTCCTTAGCAGTCCAATTGAAATAACGGTAACCAAATGTATCTTCTGTTACATCAACTAGTTGACCTTCTTTATAAACCTTTGTTTTCAACACATACAGTTGAGGATGATAACTTTTTGTCGTCCAAAGAGTTGGTTTATTAACTAGGATTGTTTGTCTGAAATCTGCAGTTTCATTTTCTGCTAAATTCTTCGTTTCAGAGCGGACTAATTCTGAAACAACCTTACCTTCCTTAGTAAAAATTTGTTGTTCCACAAAGACTTTAGCAGCCTTCTTATCCGTATTTTTAATCTTACTTTGAACCTGTGTTTCAACATTCCCTTCTTTTTGCTCAGCAAGTTTTGGAGTAGTGATATGATTACCATTTTCGGCAACATGGACTTTATCACGATAACTAAGGGTTACATCACGATAAATCCCACTTCCTGAATACCAACGACTACTTGGTTGCTTATTGGTCACTTGAACAGTAATTGAATTTTCACTACCATCCTTGTTTAAAAATTCTGTAATATCATATGAAAAATGATTATAGCCACTTGGATAATGTCCGACAAATTTACCATTTACATAGACCTTTGAATCCATGTAAACCCCATCAAAATTGATACGAACATCCTTATTCTTGTCTGCTTCGTCTAATATGAAAGTCTTACGATACCAAGCTGTTCCACCATTTAACTGCCCACCTTCATTACGAGCGGGAGACTTGTGATCAAAGTCAAAATAAATACTCCAATCATGAGGAAGATTCAATTTAGACCAATCATGAACATCCACATCTTTTTTTGAAAAATCTCCTTGGGCATTTAGTTTAAAATACCAATCTTTATTAAAATCTTGTTTTCGTTCCGATAATAGCTGTTTTTCCTTTTCAACTTCGGCTTTGTTTGACTCTCTAGACAGCACTTGCGATTTTTCAGAAGAAGGTTTAATCTCTGTGTCTGCTTTCACTTGGTCCTTTTCAGAAGTTTTTTTAGAATCCTTTTTCACTTCTGTTCCAGCTGTTACTGCAGATTCAACAGGCTTTGGATTTGCCTCTTCAGATTTCTGTTTGTTATCAGCCTTGTTTCCTTCTTCTACTTTATTTGGAGTTTCCCCTTTAGGACTAACCAATTCACGACTACTCTCGTTAGTAGGTGTAGTAGGTTCTGTATCCTTAGTCACTTTGTCTTCTGCCGATTCAGCTTTTGGTTTTACAAACTCACGCCCACCATTCTCATCAGCCTTTGCAATAGCAGCTACCACATCATCGGGAAGCTTATCTAAAGGTTGAGCTTGATGAACAGTTGTTTCTTCTGTTTTAGCATTGGATGAATCCACCTCCTCAGCTTGTACAGCAGAAATACCAAATATACTAGCCCCAATCATTACAGATGCCGCACCTATTGCAAATTTACGAATGCTATAATGACAACGTTTATCAAAAAGTCTTTTGTTCATTAAAATCCTCATTTCTTTTTCTTGATACAAAGTAAGCGCTTACTTTATTTTAAAAAATAACCTCCTTCTGAATACACAAACATGTACCAAGTTTTATAATATATTTTATATATTAAATATATCAAAAAGCACCTTAAATTGCAATTATTTTCCATTAATTTAACCCAATAAAATGATATATAAGAAGGGGGCATTTAAAAGGAATAGTTGCAATGAAAATAGCTTTCGGTTCTAGACTCTTTCTACTACAAATTGAATTCCATTAATATCTTTTTAAAACTTCAAATTTATAGTTTATAGACTGCATTACTCTACATAAAAAGAAGGCGAACCTCCTTCTACACTATTTTCCCTTAAATTCCGCAAAGGTCTGTAAGATTTTAGCTGCCACTGCTGGAGAAGGAGCTCCTTTTAGCTCTAACGTGTCATCTGCATATGGAGTAAGGCCGGCAAAATCTCCTATCTGGACAGAATAGAGAGACGTTTTAAATAGTTCAATATCGTTTTGGTCATTTCCAAAAGCGATGAAGTTCTCCCCACATAATTTTTCAACAGTTGTCGCCTTATGAGTATCCAAGGGATTAACATAAAGGCACTTTTCATGCGCATGATAGGAGAGATGAGCCTGCCCCAGTCTTTCTAACTGACCAAGTAGATCATCAAGCAACTCCTCATGGTCACCCATATAAACGACTACCTTAATCGGAGTCCCTAAGTCCTCAAGTTTCTGATGACGAGCCACCTTTAGGGGATCCACACTGGAGAAAAATGGAATCTTCTCTACAATCTGACCACTATAGTCAAAGCAATCATCTACAAAGAAAGGGAGATTATAAGTCTGGCAATAATCCACTAGCGCCTGATAAACTCTAGCATCGAGATTCCTTTCAAAGATACCCTTCCCCAAATGATAGGCTACACCGCCATTCAACCCTATGACCAAGCGCTGACTGAGTTCAGGGCCTAATAAACCCAAACAATCCCGATAAGAGCGAGCTGAGGCAAACACAACCTCATGCCCATAATCTTCAGCCTTTAAAAGAACCTGCTTAATCTCTTCATCTATGGTCATATAGTCAAAAGATAGCGTTCCATCTAGGTCAAATACGAATTTCATCTTCCTAGTCCTCGTTCAGTGTTCGAAGCGCTGCCTGATAGGTTTGCTCCATTAGCATAGTAATCGTCATAGGACCAACTCCACCAGGTACAGGAGTGATGTGACTAGCAAGTGGTGCAACCGCATCATAATCAACATCTCCACAAAGCTTGCCATTTTCATCTCGGTTCATCCCAACGTCAATGACAACCGCTCCTGGTTTGACAAAATCAGCAGTCACAAACTTAGCGCGACCGATTGCAACCACAAGAATATCCGCCTTTGCAGCCACCTTAGCAAGATGATGGGTCCGTGAGTGGGTCAAGGTCACAGTCGCATTCTTGGCTAAAAGAAGCTGAGCCATCGGTTTTCCAACGATATTTGAGCGACCGATAACAACCGCATTTTTACCTTCCAACTCAATCCCATACTCATGAAACATCTCCATAATTCCTGCTGGTGTTGAAGGAATCATAACTGGATGACCAGACCAGAGGCGACCCATGTTTAGAGGATGGAAACCATCCACATCTTTTTCTGGGTCAATGGCTAATAAAACTGCCTCTTCGTCAATATGTTTTGGCAAAGGTAATTGAACTAAAATCCCATGCCAAGCTGGATCTTGATTGTATTTGGCAATCAAGTCTAATAATTCCGCTTGGGTAATGGTCTCTGGAACTCGCACTACTTCACTACGGAAGCCAGCAGCGAGAGCTGACCGTTCCTTGTTTCGAACGTAGACTTGGCTGGCAGGATTGTTCCCCACCAAAATCACTACCAATCCTGGAACTAGACCTGTTTCTTCTTTTAGTTTAGCCGTCTTCTCAGCCAACTGTTCTTGTAACTTAGCCGCAAGAGCCTTCCCATCGATAATCTGTGCCATATCTCTTCTCTTTTCTATCAAATATCTTCTATTATAACAAAAAATAACTCGCCATCCTAACACTTCTTGCCTAATGGACCCTATAGTCTGAAACTATAAGAAAAAGCCCTTATCGAGCTTTTATGCCTATTTATACTAAGTAAACTTGTCACGCTTTCTTTTTGACTTTTGGAGCCGGTAAGACTTCATACATCTCCTTAATTAATCTCGTTAGAAATGACTTATCTTCAATGTCTTCTATCAAAATCATCTCCTTAGCTCCTTCATAAGGACGTTCAAGCCTATTCTGTCTCAGTTGATCCATGACCACCTTCACAGGCTTCAGTAACAAACGATTATCATAGATTCCCCCAATAATCTTCCCACGATAATAAAGGATATACTCTCCCATCATTGGACGATAACTCATCTCCTCTAGCTCTGATAGCTGTTCGAGAATAAAATCTAAATATTCTTTACTGGAAGCCATGATGCCTACTCCATTTCTTCTAAAAATGAGGTCTTACAAAACCTTACTCAAAAATTCCTTGGTCCGTTGTTCTTTTGTTTGATCGAAAATCTCCTCTGGTGTTCCATCTTCGACAACAACCCCATCCGCCATAAAGATAACACGGTCTGCTACCTCACGCGCAAAGCCCATTTCATGCGTCACAATCACCATAGTCATCCCTGATTTAGCGAGGTCTTGCATAACAGCTAGGACTTCTCCAACCATCTCAGGGTCTAGGGCTGAAGTCGGCTCATCAAAGAGCAAAACATCTGGTTCCATAGCAAGTCCACGTGCAATGGCAATCCGTTGTTGCTGACCACCTGACAAACTCTGTGGGTAGGCCGTTGCCTTGTCTGGCAAGCCAACTTTTTCTAACAGTTCCTGTGCTCTTTTCTCCGCAACTTCCTTGCTTTCACCTTTGGTTTTAATTGGTGATAAAGTGATATTTTCCATCACTGTCATATTGGGAAAGAGGTTGAATTGTTGGAATACCATGCCCATCTTTTCACGCATGGCAAAAAGGTCATTTTTCTTATCTGTAATATCAACTCCTTCAAAGATAACCTTACCTTTACTTGCTTCTTCAAGGAGATTCATCGAACGAAGGAGGGTTGATTTCCCGCTCCCTGACGGACCGATAATAACCACAACTTCTCCTCGTTTAATCTCAAGGTTGATGCCTTTTAAAACTTCATTTTTCCCAAAAGACTTATGTAGTTCTTCAATTTTAATCAAGGTTTCTGTCATTATTTCTTGTCTCCTTGTTCAATATGTTTTTCAAATGCTTTCAACGCCACTGTCAAAACAGAGGTCATAATCAAATAGTAAAAGGCTGCAAATAAAAGGGGAGTCAACGGTAAATAAGTTGTTGTTGCTACTGTCGTTGCACCATTCCACAACTCCATCACCCCAATCGCAGACAAGAGAGAACTATCCTTGATAATGGTGATAAATTCATTTCCCAGAGCCGGAAGAATATTCTTGATAGCTTGTGGCAAAATGACATAACGCATGGCATTTTTCGGACGAATACCAAGAGAGTAAGCAGCCTCTAACTGCCCTTTAGGAACCGCATTGATCCCAGCACGAACAGTTTCTGAAACGTAAGCTCCACTATTCATAGAAATAATCAGAATACCAGGAATCAAACGAGAAAGATCAACTCCTAAAATTCCCACTTGGATAGTCGGAGCATTGATATGCATAAGAGCAAAGGCAATCATTATTTGAACCATCATCGGAGTTCCACGGAAGATCCAAACATACACATTTGCAAACCAAACGAGCGGTTTAAAGTGTGAACGTTGAGCAAAGGCCAGTAACACACCTATAATGGTCCCTAAGCAGACAACAAGGATGGAAATCAATACGGTAATCAGAGCACCATAGTTAAAATATGGTAAATACTTTGGTAAAAAAGAAAAATTCATATTCAATCAACTTTCTATGTATTAGATTGTATGATTATAACATGAATTGAATTAAAATGCAATCCTTTTTCCCCTGATTTTAACAATTAACTTGATAGAATAGAGAAATAGAGAGAAATCACAGTTTTTTTCTAGTCAACTACCTCTTGTTTATGGTAAAATAGAAACGATAAGAAATGGAGGAGAATCAAAATGGAATCACATTTGGTTAGAATCATTAACCGCCTAGAAGCAATGACAAAAGATGGTGGAAATCTAAAACGTAATTTTGAACGTGAAGGTGTTGTTGTCGCAGAAGTTGCATACAGCCACGACGAAGAAAATGGATCACTCTTCACCCTTCGCGATGTAGAAGCTCGTGAAACTTATACCTTTGATAGCATTGATTTAATTGCAATGGAGATCTACGAACTCCTTTACTAATATAAAAACAACGGGCAGTAAGTCCCGATGAATGAGAATCCTTTTTGTCACCACAAATGGGATTTTTTCTTACCTTCAAGCTGCTTAATTCTCCATAAATCCTTCTTTTAAAAACGACCACTTCCCAATCTTTTTACTTGCTTTACACCTTAATCATGCTATAATGAGAGTATAAAACTTTGACTATTCTTGACCTTTTTCTTAGACCAAGAATAAGAATGAAATGAGGTAGATGTATGCTCTGTCAAAACTGTAAAATTAACGACTCAACAATTCATCTGTATACCAATATCAATGGACAGCAAAAGCAAATTGATCTCTGTCAAAATTGCTATAAAATTATCAAAACAGATCCAAATAATACCCTCTTTAAAGGAATGACTGACTTAAACAATCATGACTTTGATCCTTTCGGCGACTTTTTCAATGATTTGAACAATTTCAAACCTTCTTCTAATAACGTCCCTCCAACTCAATCTGGTGGAGGATATGGAGGAAACGGTGGTTATGGACCTCAAAACCGAGGCCCACTTCAAACACCACCTAGCCAAGAAAGAGGACTCCTAGAGGAATACGGTATCAATATTACTGAGATTGCTCGTCGGGGAGATATTGACCCTGTTATCGGTCGAGATGAGGAGATTATCCGCGTTATCGAAATCCTCAACCGTCGAACCAAGAACAATCCTGTCCTTATCGGAGAACCAGGTGTTGGTAAAACAGCCGTTGTTGAAGGTCTAGCTCAGAAGATTGTCGATGGGGATGTTCCCCATAAACTTCAAGGCAAGCAGGTCATCCGTCTGGATGTGGTCAGTCTAGTCCAAGGAACAGGGATTCGAGGCCAATTTGAAGAACGTATGCAAAAGCTCATGGAAGAAATTCGCAAACGTGAGGATATCATCCTCTTTATCGATGAAATCCATGAAATTGTTGGTGCAGGATCTGCTGGCGATGGCAATATGGATGCAGGCAATATCCTCAAACCAGCCCTTGCCCGTGGTGAATTGCAAATGGTTGGTGCCACTACTCTCAATGAATACCGCATCATTGAAAAAGATGCTGCTCTAGAGCGCCGTATGCAGCCTGTCAAGGTAGATGAACCAACTGTCGAAGAAACCATTATCATCCTTAAAGGGGTTCAAAAGAAATACGAAGATTACCATCACGTCAAGTACACTGATGCTGCTATCGAAGCTGCTGCGAATCTTTCCAATCGCTATATCCAAGACCGCTTCTTGCCAGACAAGGCTATTGACCTGTTGGACGAAGCTGGTTCAAAGATGAATCTAACGCTGAACTTTGTTGATCCTAAAGTGATTGATCAGCGCTTGATTGAGGCTGAAAATCTCAAGGCTCAAGCTACACGAGAGGAAGATTTTGAAAAGGCTGCTTATTTCCGCGATCAGATTGCCAAGTACAAGGAAATGCAAAAGAACAAGGTGACCGATCAGGATACTCCAATCATCAGCGAGAAAACCATCGAACATATCATTGAGCAGAAAACCAATATTCCTGTTGGGGAACTCAAAGAAAAAGAACAGTCTCAGCTTATCCATCTAGCAGACGACCTCAAAGCTCATGTCATTGGGCAAGATGAAGCTGTCGATAAGATTGCCAAAGCCATCCGTCGTAATCGTGTTGGACTTGGAACTCCTAACCGCCCAATCGGAAGCTTCCTCTTTGTCGGACCAACTGGTGTCGGTAAGACAGAACTCTCTAAACAACTAGCCATTGAACTCTTTGGTTCTGCTGACAGCATGATTCGCTTTGATATGAGTGAATACATGGAAAAACACAGTGTGGCTAAATTGGTCGGAGCCCCTCCAGGCTATGTAGGCTACGATGAAGCTGGTCAGTTAACGGAAAAAGTTCGTCGCAATCCTTACTCACTCATCCTTCTCGATGAGGTCGAGAAAGCCCACCCAGATGTCATGCACATGTTCCTTCAAGTCTTGGACGATGGTCGTTTGACAGATGGGCAAGGACGTACAGTTAGCTTTAAGGATGCTATCATTATCATGACCTCAAATGCCGGTACGGGTAAGGCCGAAGCCAGCGTTGGTTTTGGGGCGGCTCGTGAAGGACGTACCAACTCTGTTCTCGGTGAACTCGGAAACTTCTTTAGCCCAGAGTTTATGAACCGTTTTGACGGCATTATCGAATTTAAACCTCTCAGCAAGGACAACCTTCTCCAAATCGTCGAACTCATGCTTGCAGATGTCAACAAACGCCTCTCTAGCAACAATATCCACCTCTATGTGACAGACAAGGTCAAAGAAAAGTTGGTTGACTTGGGATATGATCCAAAAATGGGGGCGCGTCCACTCCGCCGTACTATTCAAGACCATATCGAGGATGCCATCACTGACTACTACCTTGAAAATCCAAGTGAAAAAGACCTCAAGGCAGTTATGACAAACAATGGCAAAATTCAAATCAAATCTGCTAAAAAAACTGAAAAAACAGAAGAGATTACTTCTGAAATAGAAGAATAAATCTCATAAAAAGAACAGGAAACAAGATTTCCTGTTCTTTTTTTAATTCTCTTCTTGAACTTGATAGCGAAGAATTGTTTTCAATTTGCTTGGCTCCGTTCGATGAAGATTAGTGAGATAAATTTCTCGGTGTACTTCCGAAGTTCTTTTGAGTTTATGAAGTTGACAAAAATGCTCCATCTCTGCAAAAGTCTCATTTTCAGTATCAAAAGGTCCTACATGAAGCATAGCAAGGCTTTGGCCTTCTTCTATCATTTCAAAACGAATAGCCTCATAGAGAATATTTGGCTTCTTGATTTTGACCTCTTCCAAAGCTTTTTCAAATAGTTCTCTCGTAATAAAATCGGGTTGCCCAATCATAATGCTATAAGAAAGCTCACTTTTTACCAGTTCTCCCTCCTTCTCCTTTTTCCATACACCTTCTAAAGGAAAGACAGTAAAATCAGTGTAAACCTCATCCAGAGGAGCTTTTTTATACTTCATCTTTATCGCATAGGCTAAGGCATATAAGGCCCCTACGCGTTCTGAAAAATCTTCTTGATTTGGATCACCTTTACCATCAATCACGATATAGGATTGACCTAGTACCTGCAGGATGCTGGGACTAGCTTTCACTTGATAAAGATCTTTTGCTTCCTTTCTCCATTCGTATTTCATTTGGTTCCTCTCCTTTCTATCTCTAGTATAGCACCAAAACCCTGACATCTTTTGTCAAGGTTTGTAAAGTTTTTGGATTTTTTCTACTCTAGAAAGCAATTCCTTCTTCAGATGATTGGGGGCGAGTATTTCCACCCCATCTAGATAAGACAGGAGGTAAGTATACAGACTTTCATGCTCTGGTAGGACTGTCTTGACATAATAACACCCATCTTTCCCCAAGCTAATCTCATCTTCTGAAAAATCTTCATAAACCCGGAAAGCAAGCTTGGGACTAAACTTCAAGGAAACTTCGATTTGATGTGCCACTTGATCTGAACCATCAACCCAATCCTCCACATTTTTCTGCTTCACAGTTTCAGTTGTTAGGTGATAATTCCTAATTCTAGACAATTTGAAAAAACGCCACTCTTCCTTCAAACAACAGTAGGCATGAAGGTACCAATCTCTCTTTTTAAATACGAGTCTAAAGGGCTCGACTGTACGAATCGTTTTCTGACTACACCCACCTAGATAAGTAATCACCAGTTGCCTTTTCTCTAGAATAGCATGTTTGATGTTATCAAATAATTCTTTTTGACCTTCTCGCTTTCTCCAGTCAGTCAAATCTACTTCTATCCAAGGGCTAGTAGAAACTTGAAAAATAGATTCCAACTTTTCAAGTAACAAATCTTGCCTGTCATTTGTCAGGGCTTGAATTCCTTGCAAAGCTGATAGAAGTTCTAATTTTTCATCCTCCGATACGAGAGTACGATCCAGAACAAAGTCCTTCATTAAAAAGATTCCGCCTGACTTCCCAGGTATCGAATATAGAGGAATCCCCGCCATACTCAACCGCTCAATATCGCGATAAATCGTTCGTACAGATACTTCAAATAATCGGGATAATTCAGGAGCCGTTGTACTGCCTTTTTCTAAAAGTAGATACAGGATACGAAATAGTCTTGATTCTGCCATAAAATCACCTCTCTTTCATTATACCAGTTATAGTGCTAGGTCTGGAAAGTTTAACTAGACAAATATTAATCCAAACAAAGTAGCTTTTTCTGCACAAGTTCGTTGGTTTATTCTTGACAGCTTGCCCCTCGTCCATTATGATAATAATAAAGATACTAGAGAATGAGGAAAATGCAATGGCAAACCCAACTTTTGGTGAAAAAAAAGAGAATGTGACCTACCAGCCCCGCTATGGTGTGTACGCAGTTATTCCTGATGCGGAGAAAAAACAAATCGTCTTAGTCCAAGCTCCCAATGGTGCTTGGTTCTTGCCAGGTGGAGAGATTGAAGCGGGAGAAGACCATCAAGAAGCACTGAAGAGAGAACTCATCGAAGAACTCGGTTTTACTGCTGAAATTGGAAGCTATTTCGGACAAGCTGATGAGTATTTCTACTCTCGTCACCGTGACACCTACTACTACAATCCAGCTTATCTCTATGAAGCTATTTCTTTCCAAGAAGTACAAAAACCATTGGAAGATTTTAATCATATTGCTTGGTTTCCTATTGATGAAGCAATTGAAAAACTCAAACGTGGTAGCCATAAATGGGGAATTGAAGCTTGGAAAATCCAGCATGGAATTGGCTAAAATACACGATTTTATCCAAAAAGTGCTATAATAGAGTTAGAAAATCGGAGGAACTGTTATGAAGCTTATCAATACGACAAACTCACACTCGCAACTTGTTAAAAGCCAATTAGAAAGCACAGACGCAACTCTTGTCGAGGTCTATTCTGCTGGAAACACAGATGTAGTTTTCACACAAGCCCCGCTTCACTATGAAATCCTCATTTCCAACAAACACCGTGCTATTCGTGAACCTGAAATCGAAACCATCCAAGACTTCTTCTTGAAACGTAAAATCGACAAAGGAAGCATTGATGAAGCCAATATCAAGACGCTTTATTCAGATAAATTGATTGAGATTTCAATCCCTGTAAAATAAGAAAACCAGCCAAAAGCTGGTTTTCTTTTGCAAAAAAGATTGGTAGTGCACAACTACCAATCTTTTAGTTTTATTTCACAGCTTCTTTTAAAGCATCTACCTTATCCAGATGTTCCCATGGAAGGTCAATATCTGTACGTCCCATGTGTCCATAAGCCGCTGTTTGACGGTAAATTGGGCGTTTGAGATCCAGCATTTGGATAATTCCTGCAGGACGAAGGTCAAAGATTTGACGCGCTGCTTTTTCAAGCTTGCTTTCAGCTGCTGTTCCTGTACCAAAAGTATCGATACGAACAGAAACAGGTTGCGCTACCCCAATAGCGTAGGCTAATTGTACTTCTGCCTTCTTAGCAAGGCCTGCTGCAACGATGTTCTTGGCAATGTAGCGAGCTGCATAAGAGGCTGAACGGTCCACCTTCGTCGCATCCTTACCTGAGAAGGCACCACCACCATGACGAGAGTAGCCACCATAGGTATCCACGATAATCTTACGACCAGTCAAACCTGAGTCTCCTTGAGGTCCACCGATTACAAAACGACCAGTTGGATTGATGAAGAATTTGGTTTGCTCATCCAAGTAAGAAGCTGGGATTACCTCTTTGATGACCTTGCTAATCACATCATTGTGAATTTGTTCATTGCTAACTTCTGGGTCGTGCTGAGTTGAAATAACGACTGTATCCACACGTACTGGACAATCATTTTCATCATACTCAACTGTAACTTGTGATTTTGCGTCTGGGCGAAGATAGCTGATTTCACCAGACTTACGAAGTTCTGCCAAGCGACGAACCAGTTTGTGGCTGAGTGAAATTGGCAATGGCATGAGTTCTTCTGTCTCATCCACTGCAAATCCAAACATGAGACCTTGGTCACCAGCACCAATCAAGTCAAGCGGATCTTGATCTGCACTTCCACGGACTTCCAAGGCTTCGTTAACACCTTGGGCGATATCCGGCGACTGCTCAACAAGCGATGGATGAACTCCAACTGTTTCCGCAGAAAAACCATATTCTGCATTCGTATAACCAATCTCTGCAATGGTATCACGAACCACACGGTTGATATCCACATAGGCATTTGTAGAAATTTCACCAAAAACATGGACAGAACCAGTGTATACAGCTGTCTCAGCAGCAACGTGCGCCTCTGGATCCTTTGCTAAAATAGCATCCAAAATCGCATCTGAAATTTGGTCTGCAATCTTATCCGGATGCCCCTCAGATACAGATTCAGACGTGAATAATTTACGTTCTGACATAAAAATGTCCCCCCTTAAAAAATATTGTTATAGAGTTACAAAGTACTGATAGAAATTTCTACCATCTTATCGGGACTATATAACCTTATCATTATACCACTTTTTACTTTTTTTTGCAGTATTTTCTCTAAATCAAAAAAAGAACCTTACGGCTCTTTTCTCATCATAAAAATTCGGCTTGTACTCCATAATACAGAAATTATACCTACGCTAATCTGCATACTTTGTTTACAAACTACCTATTTTTTTATCACAATGTTCTTACAAACAATCTTCCAGTTAGGCTTACTGTTCCTTAGACTTTCTATTGCTTACAGTTAAGCCAAGTCCAGCCATTAGGAGGCCAAGTCCTACAATACCATAGTTCGCTGTATCATTACTTCCTGTATCAGGGAGTTTCGCCACTTCTTTTTTATAAGCTGTAGCTACTGGAACTGTGGTAGTTGGAGTCGCACTTCCTGTCTGAGCAACAGGTAGTGTTGTACGACGTTCTAGGTAAAATTGGTAATTATCTTTCGTTATCTTGTAATTGTGTCCTTCAGTCACAGTTTCAACAATCCATGTAGTTGCATCCTTAGTTAAAGAATCAGCCAAGTTACGATCAATATTCATTAATCGACCTTCAGATGCAAAATCTTTATAGCTAATATCGGTCCCTGTCGAAGTTGCAACAATTCTTTCGATTTTTGCGGCTTTCAAAGACGCAAGAGTATTCGCCATCGTTGGAATTGAAGGATCCTCCTTCATTGGAGCATCTGTCAACAATACGACAAACTTTTTATTTTTAGGTGACTTAGACCAGTCGTAGGTTGAAACAATTTGTGTAAGAGTAGGTGTAGATGTTTCAGGGAAGTCTCCACCATGTGCAAGCTTAATGCCTGCTAAGGCTTTTTCAAGCTCAGCTGGGTCAGAGGTAAAATAAGATTCATTAAATTTTGTTAAAATTGTACCCTCATCTGCTAATCCACCTATACGTCCATATACTTCATCACTAAAGGTAGCTAATCCAAAACGTGCTGCTACTCCATCTTTAGCAAGATTTCTTGCAAACTCATTGATATTGTTACGGACAGTGTCAATAGTTCGAGACATAGATGCTGAACGGTCAACAACAAAAACGATATCGGCAGAGTTAGATTTTGAAATCGTTCTTGTCGCTTTCTTGATTTCGACTGTAGTTGTTTTATCAACACGTTCATATTGGGTATAAGAATTTCCATCTTCATCTTTCCCACTCACTGTACTCTCAGTTGTTTCAGTCTTTGGAGCAGGAAGTTCTTCACTTTTTACAGGTGCCACTTCTGTCTTTGTGACTTCAACTGTTGCAGTTTCTTCATG
Source organism: Streptococcus sp. 27098_8_51 (assembly GCF_041432205.1). Taxonomy (GTDB): domain Bacteria; phylum Bacillota; class Bacilli; order Lactobacillales; family Streptococcaceae; genus Streptococcus. The sequence continues at coordinate 7,713 of NZ_JAPVZE010000001.1, read as the reverse complement.
AATCTTTTGATCACCTTCTTGGCGTTCTTTCACGTCAATAGGTGAAACCTTCTTAGAAACATCAACAAGTTCTCCAGGTTTTGCATCTGATTGGTTAACGACTGGTTTCGCCTCATCAGCTTTAATTTCTGCTACAGCAGCTTCGACTGCCGATTTATTTGCTTCGGTTTTCTTTACTGTTTCAGCTGAAGTAGATGCCGGTTGTGTTGTTTCATCTGCAGACACTTGTCCGACCTGAGCAAAAGCAAACAAAATTGCTACAGAAGCCAACCCAACTTTCATTTTACGGAATGAAAAACGTTGTTGTTTCATAAATGATTTATCCATAGAAGTCCCCTTTTCTTTTCACGGATCAAATGATATAATCCGATTGTTTTATAGTATGATAACACAATTTTGTATAGTTTTCAATTTTTTTCCTTATGATTTCAATAAAATATTGCTCTAAAAAAGGTTTTAAAGCAATTACTGTTTTATAAATCAAATTATTTAAAATATATAATTATTATCTCCTTTGAATATTTCCGGAAATAAAAACTCAGTAGAATCACCTGATTCTACTGAGTTTTTAAAATGTTTGGCGTTTGGCTTTTCGCTCAGCACGCCCACGTGCGCGATTTTCAGCACGCTTGGTTTTGCGGCGTTTTTCATCCACCGCCCATTGAATCTTCTTCTTATAGCCAGGTTTGACTTTTTTCTTTTTCTTTTTAACCAAGCCAATCATTTCAATATCAAGCTTATCCTGCTTCTTTTCACGATTAGCACGACGATCACGGTCATAGGTATCTTGAAACTCTCCGTCTTTGACCATCTTAGGAGTAAACTTGATCCCTAATTTCTCCAACTCACGGATATCCGAGTCATCACTAGGCTGGTAAAGGGTAATCGCTGTACCAGGCAGTCCGTTGCGCCCAGTTCGTCCAACACGGTGAACAAAGAAAGACAAGTCTTGCGGAATGGCATCATTGATAACATGGCTGACCCCTTCAATGTCAATTCCACGCGCTGCCAAGTCTGTTGCAACAATGTACTCAAAATCCAGATTTTTCACCTGATTCATGATCCGTTTGCGTTCACGAGGAGCAATATCTCCATGAATCTTAGCTACCTTCAATCCTTGAGCAGTCAAGTAGGCATGTAACTCATCAGCACGCGTTTTTGTGTTAACAAAAATCATTGCCAAATAAGGCTGCATCAACTGAGTCAACTGATAAATTTGAGCATTCTTGTCGCGGCCCTTGGTCGAAATCAACCAGTTATCAATCGTATCTGAGATAACTGTTTTAGTCTTGATTTTTTCCATAACAGGATTTGACAAGTATTTCTTCAAGAACGGTTGCAATTTTTGAGGAATCGTCGCTGAAAAGACCATGAATTGCAAGTCTTTTGGAAGGCTCCCTGCAATCTTATCAACGGTTTCCAAGAATCCCATATCCAAGGTCATATCGGCTTCATCAATTACAAAGGTCTTGGCCTTGTGAATAGCCAAATCACCAGATTTGACCAAGTCATAGATACGACCTGGCGTTCCGATAACGATATGTGGTTGGTTGCTGGCAAGTTTTTCAATCTGACGCGCCTTATCCGTACCACCTACATAATTAACCACACGAACTTCGACATCTGAGTGAGCTGCAATCTGACGAGCTGCTTGGTAGATTTGAGTAGCCAACTCACGACTTGGAGCAGTAATGACTGCTTGCACACTATCGCTAGTTTCATCTAATTGCTGGAAAATGGGTAACAAGAAAGTATGAGTCTTTCCTGAACCTGTTTTTGACTCGCCCACCAAGTCACGACCTGCCAGTACAATAGGGATTAATTTTTCTTGTACCTCTGTCGGAGTTGTAAATTTTAACTCCTCCAAGGCTTCTACTATATAATTTTTAAATTGAAATTTCTTAAATGACATACTATCCTCGATTCTATCTTTTCAATTATACCATATTTTGTCCTATTGCAGTAGCCCCATTTGAGTCTCAGTCCTGTAGTAAAGATTCGAATAGATTAAAAAGTTGGAACTCTCTGGTTCCAACCTCTTTCATTATTTCCAGGTCAATACAGCATTCAAACCATAATGATCACTGACTTGTGGACTATTTTGTCCATCAAAAACTACTTGCAAACTCTCTACTTCTAACTCTTTGGTCGTAAAGACGTAGTCGATTCGTAATGGCTCGGTATTGCCTTTCCAGCCATCAATTTCTGGTGGAACGGTATAGCTACCACTTCTTTCTTTCGCAACTTCAAACGCGTCTTGTAATCCTAATGGGCTAGCTAAAATCGCTTGATAGCCTTCCTGACCAGCTGGATTATTAAAATCACCCGCTAAAATTAGAGGTTTCTTCAACTCTTTTAGTACAGCCTCAAATCGTGCCCATTCTTCTTGGAAACCTTTATCCCACCAAGAGAGATGAACGCTTGCAAGAGCAAGTTCCTTACCTTCAACCTCTGTCTCAGCCAAGGCAACGCGACGAGTATGGTAGTCCGTTGGATCATCTACATCTGATACTAAAATCTCACGCGCCTTAATAGGTGTTTTGGATAAGATGGCTACGCCTTCATGGTAGCGGTCATAGCCAATATGATTGTAAGCCCAAGTCCAGTAGTAGTTTTTCCCTTTCTCAGACAATTTTTCAACCAGAAGTCGGACATAGTGGTCCTGATGAATGGGTTCTGCTGATGGTAAAGCTTGATAGTGATTGTTAACCTCTACCTCAGGCGAAGTCATTTCTTGATTGATTTCTTGGAAACAAATCAAATCATAGTCTTTATCAAGAATATCTTGGAGCAAGAGCTGGAATTTTTCTTCTGCTTCTTTCTCCATCCAACTATGGGTATTGAGTGTTAAAAATTTCATGCTTTTCTCCTAAAACAAGAGGTTGGAAAACAGCTTCCAACCTCAAGTATATTACAATTCTACTTTAGCAACTGCTGTTTTAGCTGCAAGAGAACCTGTTTGTTCTAATTTAACTGATTTAAGGACATCACCATTTGTAAAGACAACCACTGTTGATGTTTTACGTCCTGCTTCTCGAATAGCATCCAAGTCAGCTGTGACAAGAAGGTCACCAGCGGCCACTTTTTGTCCTTCAGAAACATGAACAGTAAATGGTTTTCCTTCAAGACTTACTGTATCCAAACCAATATGAACAAGCACTTCAAGACCTGAGTCAGTGACAAGACCAAGAGCGTGTTTTGTTGGGAAGATACTTGATACAGTACCAGTAACTGGAGATACAATGTTACCATTTGCTGGCTCTACTGCAAATCCATCACCCATCATTTTTTGAGCAAAAACTGGATCTTCCACTTGTTCCAAGGCAACAACTTGACCGTCAGCTACTGAGTAAATATCCTCAGTTACACCCTTGTAATGTACAGTATTTTGTTGAGTTTCTGTCATTTGACTTGGAAGAGTTTCAGGAATTACTTCACCTGAGTCAAGGATATCTTGGATATCAGATTTCAATACGTCAGCTTTTGGTCCGTAGATAGCTTGGACTCCTTGTCCTTTCATGACAAGACCCATAGCTCCTTCTGCTTTCCATTGTTCCTCAGTACCAACGCGATCTGCGTCTTTAACAGTTACACGAAGACGAGTCATACATGCATCCACATCTACGATATTTGCACGACCACCAAGAAGGTTAATGATGTTTACGGCTTGAGAAGCTGCTGCAACTTTTGGAGTTCCAGGAGCTGCTTCTTCTGATGCTCCTTCAGCTGTTTCGTAGTTTCCGTTACGTCCTGGAGTTGCGTAGTTGAATTTCTTGATCATGAAGTTGGCAATGAAGTACATGATAACCGCAAAGAGAACAGTTACCCAGATAAAGTTAACGATATCCATACCAATACCAGCATTAATTGCCAATGGTGTACGAGTCAAGAATTCAATTGAACCGAATGAGTGGACACGAAGGTGAACAATATCTGCCATAGCAAAGGCAGCACCTTGAACTACTGAATAAACAAGGTAAAGAGGTGTTGCGATGAACATGAACATATACTCGATAGGTTCAGTAACCCCTGTCAAGAATGTTGCAAGGGCTGTCGCAATCATCATACCCTTGTATTGGTGTTTCTTGTCAGCATCAACATTGCGGTAGATAGCAACGATGACACCCATCAAGATACCAAATGAACCGATCATTTGTCCAACTTTGAAACGAGCTGGAGTGACTGTTGTAAGAAGGTGTTGGTATTGGTCAGCATTTGAACCTTTAAGGTTAACCAGGTCAGTTACCCAAGCAAGCCAAAGCGGATCTTGACCAAATACTTGTGTTCCTTTTGCTGCACCAGTTAACACTTCGTATGTTCCACCAAGAGCTGTATAGTTCATTGGGATTGTCAACATGTGGTGAAGACCGAATGGCAAGAGCAAACGTTCCAAAGTACCATACAAGAATGGTGCAAGAACTGGAGCAGTTTCTTGTGAGTTGGCAATCCAAATACCAAAGTTGTTGATACCTGTTTGAACTACTGGCCAAAAGGCAGCAAGTACAATTGCAGCAATAGTTGAACGAAGAATAACGACGAATGGTACGAAACGTTTACCATTGAAGAATGAAAGGGCATCAGGAAGTTTACGGAAGTTGTAGTATTTGTTATAAGCTGTTGCCCCAACAAAACCAGAGATAATCCCTACGAAAACCCCCATGTTAAGCGCTGGTGCCTCAAGAACGCTGATAAAGTAGTCAGCAACCTTGATTGAACCACCAAAGAAAGTAGTAACCATTGCTTCAGGGTTTTTCAACATATCACCTGTAACACCGAAGATAGTACCTGTGATACGGTTAATCAAGATAAAGGCAAGTCCGGCTGCAAATGCACCACCTGCACGTTCTTTTGCCCAGCTTCCCCCAATAGCAAGGGCAAACAAGATATGAAGGTTACCGATAACCCCCCAACCAATTTGCTCAAGGATTCCACCTGTAATCACTAGAGGAGCAAGGTTTGGGTCGATCATCACGATTGATTTACCGATTGAGATCATCAATCCCGCCGCTGGCATAACGGCGATAACCACCATTAAAGCCTTACCGAATTTTTGCCAAAATTCGAAAGACAAGACATTTTTGAATGTAGCTTTCATCATTCAAATCTCCTTTATTTTATTTAGGCAAACGTTTTACGAAAACGTTTGCATTTGGTTATGTATTAATTATACCACTTTTATTTTTTTTGTAAAGGCTTTTATAAAAAAATTGTCTATTTTTTTTAATTTTTAAAAAGGAAAAAGAGAAGTTTACGAAAACTTCTCTTTTAAATATGTATTATTTTTCTGATTTGTTCTGCAATTTGCATTTAAATCCAACTAGATCTTCAAGAATCGACGCATCGAAATACCTGAACCAATTGAACCAATGAAAATTCCGATTACAAATAATAGGACTGTCATCAGAGGGATAAACACATCTGGTGTAATCATTGATAAGTTTTGACCTACCAAGGATTTATTGACAGATTGATAAACCATATTGTAAACAAAGAATACAAGGACTGAAGGAATCGCTGCACCAAGCAAGCCAATAAAAGCACCTTCTAGCAGGAATGGACCACGGATATAGCCATTTCTCGCTCCTACAAGACGCATGATCTGAATCTCACGACTACGTGAAATAATAGTGATACGAATGGTATTGGAAATGAGGAAGACTGCGATAAAAATCAAGAGCCCTGCAATAACCAATCCCCAAACACGGATAAAGGAAGCTAGTTCAAAAAGTCTTTGAGTGTTGGCTCCACCATCTTGAACCTCTGATACCCCCTCAATTTTCTTAGCTTCTTCAGCTACCGTTTTAACATCACTCGGAGAATTTGTATCAACGACATAAGCATCATAGAGAGGGTTTGCATCCCCTTCAAAGACCTTCCAATCGTCACCCATTGTTTCCGTTAGTTTTTCGTACTGTTCTTCTTTACTTGAGAAGGTAACACTTTTAACAGCAGGCATAGCTTTCAAAGCATCATAGACCTTGTGGTAGTCATTATTGGTAACTGTCTGACCTTCTTTTTCAATCGTTTCACTGTTATCAGCTACATCCTTACGAATGTAAACCATGACCCGAACGTTGTTTTCAATGTCGGTAGCCAGTTTTGCTGTATTAAAAATTACAGATGCAAACAGGGCAACGAGTGTTAAGGTAATCATAACCGAACTCACTGCTGCTACTGTCATCCAGCCATTTCGTTTTAAACTTTTTAATGATTCAAATAAATGGCGAAAAAATCTACTAATCATCGTATCCATATTCTCCTTTAGCTTCGTCACGAACGACACGGCCATTTTCAATGGCAATGACACGGTGGCGCAAGGTATTTACAATCTGGCTATTGTGGGTTGCCATCAAGACAGTAGTACCTTGGAGATTGATGCGTTCCAACAGATTCATAATTTCCCATGAATTATCTGGGTCCAAGTTTCCTGTTGGCTCATCGGCAATCAATACTTTAGGATTGTTGACAATCGCACGAGCAATCGCAATCCGTTGTTGCTCTCCACCTGAGAGTTCATTAGGGAAAGAGCGAACCTTATGTTTCAAACCAACCAGGTCCAATACTTCCATAACACGTTTTTTGATGTTGCGACGGCTCTCACCGATTACTTCCATTGCATAGGCAATATTCTCATAAACAGTCTTCTTAGGCAAGAGTTTGTAATCCTGAAAGACTACCCCGACACTACGACGTAGTAGTGGGACATCTTTCTTCTTAATTTTAACTAAATTAAAGCCTGCAACTGATAGGCTTCCTTTTTCGATCTTTACTTCTCGATATAAAGCTCGAATAAAGGTTGACTTACCTGCCCCAGAAGGTCCTACGATATAGGCAAACTCTCCTGGTTCAATGGTAACAGATACACCACGCAGGGCAGTCGTTCCATTGTCATACTTTTTGACAACATCTCTCATTTCAATGATTGACATATGAGTTCCTTTCTATCTTAGCTGATTCGCCACTTGAGGTAGGCATCGATAAAACCATCAAGGTCTCCATCCATCACCTTATCTACCTGAGCAACTTCAAAGCTTGTACGGTGATCTTTTACCATAGTATAAGGCGTGAAAACATATGAACGGATTTGACTTCCCCAAGTGATTTCTTTTTTCTCACCTTTAAGAGAATCAACTTCCGCAGCTTTCTTTTCTTGCTCCATTTGATAGAGCTTAGCCTGCAACATCTTCATGGCACGATCTCTATTTCCATACTGGGTACGATCGACCGTTGATTGGACGACAGTTCCCGTAGGAATGTGTGTCAAACGCACACCTGTTGAAACCTTATTGACGTTCTGTCCACCAGCACCACCTGAACGGAAGGTATCCATTTTGATATCATCTTCACGAATCTCCACTTCGATGGTATCATCCAACTCAGGCATAACCTCTACGGATGTAAATGAAGTATGGCGACGTTTAGCAGAGTCAAATGGCGAAATACGGACCAAACGGTGAACACCCATTTCTGATTTAAGTAGGCCGTATGCATTGGGTCCTTCAAAAGACAAGGTCACAGACTTGATACCCGCTTCATCACCAGTTTGGTAATCCAAGACTTCTACTTTAAAGCCTTTGGCATTTCCATAACGAGTATACATACGAAGCAACATATCGCCCCAGTCCTGTGCCTCAGTACCACCAGATCCTGGATGGATTTCCAAGATTGCATTATTATGGTCATAAGGTTCTGACAAGAGAAGGGTCATCTCGT